>DASQNC010000002.1 GCA_035645145.1 Azospirillaceae bacterium
ACCATGCTGCTGACCGACCGCAACTTCGGCACCCACTTCTTCGACCCGGCCGGCGGCGGCGACCCGGTGCTGTTCCAGCACCTGTTCTGGTTCTTCGGCCACCCCGAAGTCTACATCATGATCCTGCCGGCCTTCGGCATCGTCAGCCACGTCGTCTCGACCTTCTCGCGCAAGCCGGTGTTCGGCTACCTGGGCATGGCCTACGCCATGGTCGCGATCGGGTTCGTCGGCTTCGTCGTGTGGGCCCACCACATGTTCACGGTCGGCCTGGACGTGGACACCAAGGCCTACTTCACCGCGGCGACGATGATCATCGCGGTGCCCACGGGCGTGAAGATCTTCAGCTGGATCGCCACCATGTGGGGCGGCTCGATCAAGTTCGACACCCCGATGCTGTTCGCCATCGGCTTCATCTTCCTGTTCACCCTGGGTGGCGTGACGGGCGTGGTGCTGGCCAATGCCGGCATGGACATCGTCCTGCACGACACCTACTACGTGGTCGCCCACTTCCACTACGTGCTCAGCCTGGGTGCGGTGTTCGCCATCTTCTGCGGCTTCTACTACTGGGTCGGGAAGATGTCCGGCCGGCAGTACTCGGAGACGCTGGGCAAGCTCCACTTTTGGCTGTTCTTCGTGGGCGTGAACCTGACCTTCTTCCCGCAGCACTTCCTGGGTCTGGCCGGCATGCCGCGCCGTATCCCCGACTATCCGGATGCGTTCGCGGGCTGGAACTGGGTCTCGTCCATGGGCGCGTACATCTCGTTCGCCTCGGCTCTGCTGTTCGTCGGCGTCGCCATCCACACGCTGGTGGCCGGCCGCCGGGTCCCTGCCAACTACTGGGGCGAGGGTGCGACGACGCTGGAGTGGACGCTGTCCTCGCCGCCGCCGTTCCACCAGTTCAACGAACTGCCGCACGTCCGCTGACTTCGGGCGGATTGCGCGACATCGGGCCGCGTCGGAACCTACCGACGCGGCCCTCACGTTGGTTGAAGGTTGAAGACAAGGGGGCCGCACGGCCCTGGACGAATGCCGCAACGGATGCCAGTGGACGGGTCCACCCAGCCGCAATGACCGACGCCATCTACACCGACACCACCTACCCGGAGCACGCCGAGGGCGTCGCGTCCGCCGCCCGTTCCGGCGGCGAGGTGCGCGACTATGTCGAGCTGCTGAAGCCCAAGGTGATGTCGCTGGTGGTGTTCACCGGGTTCGTCGGCCTGTGGGTGGCCCCCGGGCACCTGCACCCGCTCCTGGCCTTCGTGTCCGTGCTTTGCATCGCGGTGGGCGCCGGGGCGGCCGGCGCCATCAACATGTGGTACGACCGCGACATCGACGCGGTGATGACCCGCACGGCCAACCGTCCGATCCCGGAGGGCCGCGTCGATCCGGGTGAGGCCCTGTCCTTCGGCATCATCCTGTCGGTCGGCGCCGTGCTGTTGATGGGCCTCGCGGTGAACTGGGTTGCGGCCGGGCTCCTGGCGCTCGCCAACCTGTTCTATGTGCTGGTCTACACCATGTGGCTGAAGCGGCGGACGCCGCAGAACATCGTCATCGGCGGCGCCGCCGGCGCCTTTCCGCCGATGATCGGCTGGGCCGCGGTGACCGGCGACGTCGGCCTGGCCTCGATCGTCCTCTTCCTGATCATCTTCATGTGGACGCCGCCCCACTTCTGGGCGCTGGCCCTGTTCGCCTGCAAGGACTATGCCCGGGCCGGGGTGCCCATGCTGCCGGTGGTGGCGGGCGAGCAGGCGACCAAGCGGCAGATGCTGGCCTACACCGTGCTGCTGTTCCCGTTGGCGCTGGCGCCGTCGTTCCTGGGTGTTGCGGGGCCGCTTTACCTCGTGGGCGCGGCCGTGCTCGGGGCCTTGTTCGTCGTGGCCGCCGTGCGTGTCCTGCGCGAGCGCGAGGGGACCCGGGCGGCCAAGCAGATGTTCGCCTATTCGGTCCTGTACCTGTTCCTGATCTTCACGTTTCTGATCGTCGACCCGCTGGCGGCCGCCGGTGCCCTGCGGGCGGCCGCCCTGCCGGGCTGAGGAGGACTCCCATGTCCAATTCCGGCCCCGATCCCCGCCAGTCGCCCAGCCCCGCCGGTCGGTCCGTCGATGCGGACGCGCGGCGCCGACTGCGTGGCAAGAACATGGCCATGCTGTTGGTCCTGTTGGCCCTGGTCGCCCTGATCTATCTGGTCGCCATCGTCCGTATGAGCGGGGGCTGAGTGCCATGGATCCCAATCTGCACCGCCGCAACCTGCGTGTGATGGCCGGTCTGGTCCTGGTGGTCGCCGGCATGACCGGCCTGTCCTTTGCAGCCGTGCCGCTCTACGACCTGTTCTGCAAGGTGACCGGGTTCGGCGGCACCACCCAGGTGGCCCAGGCGGCACCGGGACAGGTGTCCGAGCGCACGGTGAAGGTCCGCTTCAACGCGGACGTGAACGGCGGCCTCAACTGGTCCTTCCGTCCCGCCGTGCGGGAGGTCGAGGTCCGTTTGGGCGAGCCCGCAACCGTCGAATACATCGCCAAGAACCTGTCGCGGCAGGCGGTCACCGGCACCGCGACCTACAACGTCACTCCGGAAAAGACCGGTGTCTACTTCTCCAAGGTCCAGTGCTTCTGCTTCACCGAGCAGCGGCTGGAGCCGGGCGAGGAGGTGCGCATGCCGGTCATGTTCTTCGTGGATCCCGAACTGGCGGACGACGTCCGCACGCAGGACGTGACCACGATCACGCTCTCCTATACGTTCTTCCGCGCCGCGTCCGACCAGGTCGCGGTGCGCACTCCCGCGGCGACGGCTGCGGGCAACTAGCGTCGCACAGAGGCGGACTGAAGTCATGGCAGCCGAGACCCACGCCACCACCGCGCACGCGCACGCGACGGATGCTCCGGGCGTGCCGCACCCCTACCATCTTGTGAACCCCAGCCCGTGGCCGATCCTGGGCGCCTTCGCCGGCGGCCTGCTGGCGACCGGGCTCGTCCTGTTCATGCACAACATGGGCACGATCGTGCTCTACGCCGGCCTCGCGTCGGTGCTGGCCGTCATGTTCGGCTGGTGGCGCGACGTCCTGAATGAGTCGGTCAAGGAAAAGGCCCATACCCCCGTCGTGAAGATCGGCCTGCGCTATGGCATGGCCCTGTTCATCGCGTCGGAAGTGATGTTCTTCGTGGCCTTCTTCTGGGCCTACTTCGACGCCGCCCTGTTCCCGCGCGAAGCGATCGGTGGGGTGTGGCCGCCGGCCAACATCCAGACGGTCGACCCGTTCGACCTGCCGCTGATGCTGACGCTGATCCTGCTGCTGTCCGGCACCACGGTCACCGCGGCGCACCACGCGATCATCGAGGGTGACATCAAGCTGGCCGGGCGCATGCTGGGCTACACGGTCGGCCTGGGCGTCCTGTTCACCGGCTTCCAGATTTACGAGTACGCCCACGCCCACTTCGGCTTCACCGAGGGCATCTACGCCTCGACCTTCTACATGGCGACCGGCTTCCACGGCTTCCATGTGTTCGTCGGGACGGTCTTCCTGGCGGTCTGCTGGTACCGGACCGTCCGCGGCCACTTCACCTCCAGCAGCCACTTCGGCTTCGAGGCCGCAGCCTGGTACTGGCACTTCGTCGACGTGGTGTGGCTGTTCCTGTTCGTGGCCGTCTACTGGTACGGCTCGGGCGGCGGCCACTGATCGTGGCCTCCGGCCTGTGACCACGGGTCCGTGAGTGCCGTGCCGACGGCGCCCGGACAACCCGTTTCCCCCCTGGCCGCGGCATTGCGCGGGACGTGCCCGCGCTGCGGCCAGGGGCCGCTTTTCGAACGTTTCCTGGACGTCCGTGGGCAGTGCGACGTCTGCGGTCTGGACCTTCGCAAGCACGACAGCGGCGACGGTCCGGCGGTTGCCCTCATCTTCATCCTGGGCTTCCTGGTCGTTCCACCCGCCCTTTGGGTGGGCATGAGCGTGGACTGGCCCTTGTGGCTCCACGCCATCGTCTGGTCCATCGTGCTTCTGGCCCTGACCCTCGGCATGCTGCGCCCGGCCAAGGCGTTCTTCGTGGCCATGCAGTACCGCCACCGCCGCAGCGAACTCGAGTAGACCCGCGGCCCGGCCGCTTCTCAGGCCATCCGAAATGACCCAGACCGCGACGCCTTTCCGCCGTTTCCGCCCGACCCTCTGGTTCACCGTCTTCGCGGTGTTCGGCGTGGCCGCCCTGCTGGCGCTGGGCACGTGGCAGGTGCAGCGGTTGACGTGGAAGAACGACCTGATTGCGCGCCTGGAGGTTCGGCTTGCCGCGCCTCCGGAACCCTTGCCCGCACGCATCGACGACCCCGCCGCGTGGGAATACCGTCGGGCCAGTGTTGCCGGCCGCTTCCTGCACGACAAGGAGATGCTGATCGCCGGCCGGACGTGGCAGGGGCAGGCGGGTTGGCACGTGGTCACGCCGCTGGTGCGCGACGATGGTGCGGGGGCCGTCCTGGTCAACCGCGGCTTCGTCCCGCACGACCGCCGGGACCCGGCGCTCCGGAGGGAGGGGCAGGTTGCCGATTCGGTCACCGTCGAGGGACTGGTGCGGCCCGGTGGCCGCCAGAGCTGGATGCAGCCCGGCAACCGGCCCGGCGAGAACACCTGGTTCTGGTACGACATCCCGGCCATGGCCGCCCACGCCGGCCTGAAGGAGGCTCCGCCCGTCGTGTTGGAGGCCGGGCCGGCCGCGAACCCCGGTGGCCTGCCCATCGGCGGCCAGACCGTGGTCCGCATCCGCAACGACCATCTGACCTATGCCCTCACCTGGTACAGCTTGGCGGTTGCGCTGGGTGTCATCTGGTTCTTCTATCACTGGCGCCGGCGGCCGACGGGCGGCTGAGAATGCCGGGTGGATACACAGGGGGGGGACACCACGACATGACCGCCGACGCCTACGCGACGCTGGAACGCCGCTTCGCACGCCTGGATCTCCTGTCCGACGCCTTCGGCATCCTGAGCTGGGACAATCAGGCCATGATGCCCGACGGCGCGTCCGAAAGCCGGGCGGAGCAGTTGGCGGCGCTCAGCGTCGTGAAGCATGAACTGCTGACGGCGCCGGACATGGGCGACCTGCTGGAGCAGGCCCTGGGCGGCAACGGGACCGGCGATCCCGCCGTCGACGGCTGGCGCCGGGCCAACCTTGCCGAGATGCGCCGCGAGTGGCTGCACGCCACCGCCGTGCCGGCCGACCTGGTGGAGGCCAGCTCCCGCGCATTTTCGAAGTGCGAGCATGTCTGGCGCACGGCGCGGCCGGCCAACGACTTCGCCGCGCTCCGCCCGCACCTCGAAGAGGTGCTGGGCCTGGTGCGCGACATCGCGGCGGCCAAGGCCGACAAGCTCGGCGTGTCGCCCTACGACGCGCTGCTGGACGAATACGAGCCCGACGGCCGGTCGGCGGAGATCGACGTGATCTTCGACGATCTGGCCGCCTTCATCCCGGGCTTCGTGGACGAGGTGGTGGAGCGGCAGGCCAAGGCTCCGGCGATCCTGCCGCTGGACGGCCACTACCCGATCGAGCGGCAGCGCGCGCTCGGCATCGAGCTGATGAAGGCGGTCGGCTTCGATTTCAACCGGGGCCGCCTGGACGTCAGCCTGCACCCGTTCTGCGGCGGCGCCACCGACGACGTGCGCATCACCACCCGTTACGAGGAGCGCAACTTTGCCCGCGCGCTCATGGGCGTGCTGCACGAAACCGGGCACGCCATGTACGAGCAGAACCGCCCCCGCGACTGGCTGCGCCAACCGGTCGGCCATGCCCGCGGCATGGCCATGCACGAAAGCCAGAGCCTGATCGTCGAGATGCAGGCGGCCCGCTCGCGCCCGTTCCTGTCCTGGCTCGCACCCAAAGCCAAGGCGGCCTTCGACGGCAGCGGTCCGGCTTGGGACGCCGACAACCTGACGCGCATCTACACCCGCGTTGGCCGCACCCTCGTCCGGGTCGATGCGGACGAGGCGACGTACCCGGCCCACGTCATCCTGCGCTACCGGCTGGAGCGGGCGATGGTTGCGGGGGATCTCGCCATTGCCGACCTTCCGGGCGCCTGGGCGGACGGTCTCCGGGCGCTCCTCGGCGTGGCCCCGCCCGACGACCGGCTGGGCTGCCTGCAGGACATCCATTGGCCGAGCGGCGGCTGGGGCTATTTCCCCTGCTACACCCTGGGCGCGATGATCGCGGCGCAGCTTTTCGACACCGCGACCCGTGCGGACCCCAACATCCTGCCGGCGCTGGGCGAAGGCGACTTCGGCCCGCTGATGGCGTGGCTGACGCCCAACGTCCACCAGAAGGCCAGCTCGGCCAGCACCCGGGATCTGCTGATCCAGGCGACCGGCCGTCCGCTGGACGCGGGGGTGTTCAAGGCGCACCTGCGCCGGCGGTATCTCGACGCCGCCTGACGGACGGGGAGGGGCGGGGACCCATTCCCGCCCCTCCCTTGCTCATTGCGGAGATGGAGCCCATGCCGACGGGGCTCGTGACCGGGCGGTTCATGCCCCCGCACAGGGGGCATGAACACCTTGTGGCCTTCGCCCGCGCCTTCTGCGGGGGCGGGCCTGTCCTGGTCGTCCGGGTGCGTCCGGACGATCCGATCCCCGGCGACTTGCGGCTCGCCTGGATGCGGGAAAGCTTCCCTGACTGCCGGGTTCTCGCACTGGACGAGCCGGACCTGCCCGGCGCATGGCCGGGCCTTCTGCGTGGGGCCCTGCGGACCGCGGGCATTCCCTCCGGGCGCCCGGACATCCTGTTCGCCGGCGATGCCGAGGACCAGGTCCTTGCCCGCGGCCTCGGCGCCCGCTTCCTGCCGGTGGATCCCGCCCGCGGGCAGGTTCCCGTTTCCAGTGCCGCCTGCCGGGCCGATCCGGCCGGCATGTGGGCGGACATCCTGCCGGCCGCGCGGCCGTACTTCCTGAAGCGCGTGTGCATCTTCGGGCCGGAGTCCTGCGGGAAGACGACCCTGGCCCACGACCTCGCCCGCCGCTACGGCACGGCCTGGGTTCCGGAATACACCCGCACCTACCTGGATGTCTTCGGGCCGGTGCCGACATACGAGATGCTGCCGGTGATCGCCCGTGGGCACGCCGCGAGCCTGGCGGCGGCGGAGCGCCGCGCGGTGCGTGTGCTGTTCTCGGACACCGACGCGCTGACGACCCGGATGTGGTCGGATCTGGTCTTCGGACGCGTGGCGCCGGAGGTGGAGGCGGAGGTGGCGGTCCAGCGCTGGGACCTGACCCTTCTGACCGCGGACGACGTGCCCTTCGTGCCCGATCCGCAGCGGACGGGCGGCAACCGGCGCGAGGTCGACCTCGACCACTGCCGCCGCGTGCTGGAGGCGCATGGCCGCGACCACCTCATCCTCCGGGGCGACTGGGAGGCGCGGATGGCAGCGGCGGTTGGGGCGGTGGACAGGTTGTTGGGCGGGACACCCAGGTAGGGACGCCCGTTGCCGTTGGAGCACGGCTCGATCCGCGGGATCGAGCCGTGCTCTAGGCGTTGCGTTCCGGCGGAATGTGGCCGTGCGCCAAATGGATCAACGGGAAGGGCCGTCCGCTGCCGTCGGACTCCGAACGGCCGAGCTCGTGGAACCCAAGGCTTGCATAGAAACGGCGGGCGCCATGGTTCTGCTCGTTGACGTCCACCGTCAGGCCGTCCGCCTTCTCAAGCAGGCTTGCGACGAGCGTGCGGCCCACCCCCTTCTTGTGCCATGCCGGGTCGACAAACAACGCGTCGATCTTCTGCCCCGTCACGCCCATGAACCCGATCGGTTTCCCGCTGCCATCGACGGCGACCAGGAATTCCGTACCGGGAAGGTATTCCTCGCGAACGTACCGGGCATAGACGTCGATATCCGCCTCCGTCAGAAATCCATGCGTGCTGCGGACGGCGGCATGCCAGATCTCGAAGAGTGGCCCAATATCGTTTGAAGTGGAGGGGCGAACCGAAAACATTCGTCCGTGTCCGATTCAGGTCAGGGACCATCGTTGACCATAACCTCGGTCCGGGCGACCGCTCCGCACATTGAAATGCCGGCCTCCGGTGGGGCCGGGATTTCAATCACCGGGTTTTCCGCCTAGCGTGCCGCGGCGCGGCGATTGGCGGGCTGGTGGACACCGATCTGCGGGACCGGGCGGTGGAAATCCGTCCAGCCCATCAGCGCCCCGGTGCCGCCCCATACCAGAAGGGCCAGGGGCATGCCGAACGGGGTCAGCGGGGACTGCCCAAGGGCCAGGATGGCGAAGGCCGCATGGCCGCACAGCAGCCAGACACCCCAGCTGGCGACGCTTTCGGCAATGGTCGTGTAGAGGCCGCGGGCCTGCCGGTCGCGGTGGACCGCGGCCCGGACCGCGTCGGCGGTCATCGGCGGCCGCCCGATCGCCCAGCCCAACACGGTGCCCACGAGCAGGGCCAAAACGTAGGAGGACATCAGGAGCGGGATGAAGACGACGACGGCTCCGACCAGGCCGGGCAATTGCCCCAGCCCGTAGGCCCATCCGACCGCGAGGCCGCCGGCGAGCCACATCTCCGTGATCCGCTGCCACAGGGGGCGGTCGCATCCGACGATCACGTCGCGCAGCGCCATCGTGTCCTCCATCACGAAGATGGGGCCCTTGCCGCGCGCCAAGGGCCGCAGCCGGGCCCTTCTGTCCTTTTACGAAAGCATAGGAACGCGGCGGACGGTCCGCAATCTTCTTTCCCTCTTTCCCAATGGCAAAAAAGAAAAGGACGGGCCTTGCGGACCCGCCCTCGATCACCGTCCCATGCCCGGACCGGTCGGACGTGCTGGTCAGACCTGGTTGGGCGGCAGCACGCGGCAGTCGTTGCCGCGGGCGGAGATCTGCTTGCAGGCTTCCTGGGCCGCCTGGGCGTCCAGGCCGATCAGACGGGCGCGGTAAAGCGTGCCGGCGTTGGTCACCACCTCGGAGGCGGATGGCTTGGCGCCCTTGAGTGCGCTGGCCAGGGTTGTCGCCTTCCGGGTGGCTTGGTTCGCCTGGTCGCGTGTCCGGAAGGCGCCGACCTGGACACCCCAGTTCTCGCCCCCGCGTGCGGCGAGGACCACCGACGGAACCGCGGGCGCCGGCTGCGACCCTTGGGGGGCGAGCGGACGGGCCGGTGCGGTCCGCGTGGCTTCCTGGGCGCTGATCACCGGGCGCGATGCCGTGGGCGGCATGGGCAGGGTTGAAACCTGGGCGGTCTGGTAGCCGCCGACGGCCGGCGACGCCGCCTCGATGACCGGCGAGGAGGCCGTGGGCGGGGCGGACGGCGCCGAGGCCAGTTCGATCCGGCTGACCGAGGGGCGCGGAGCGGCCGCGACCACGGGCATGTCGGCATAGGCCCCACCGGCCAGGGCGGCCATCTGCACGCGCCGGGCGCGGTCGCCGCTCGCCGGCCGCTCGATGGCAACGGCGCGGATGTTTTCCGACGGTGCCAATTGCCTCGGCTGGCTGCCTTGGACGGCGGGCCAGATCAGGGCGATGTAGTTGCGTGTTTCCGCCGGCAGCGGTTTGCCGGAGGCGGCATACTCGTCCATCCGCCGCGGGCCGGCGTTGTAGGCCGCGAAATTGCCGGGGGCGCCGAAGCGGTCGTACATCTCGCGCAGATAGGCGGTGCCGGCCAGGATATTGTCCCGCGGGTTGTGCGGATCGTCGCCCAGCCCGTGCCGACGGCGCAGGTAGTTCCAGGTGTCCGGCATCAACTGCATCAGACCCATGGCACCCGCGCGGCTGACGATCGGGTTGCCGTTCACATGGGTGTTGCCGCCGGACTCCACCTCGATCACCGCGCGGATCCAGGGCTCCGGCACATCGAAGCGGGCCGAGGCTTCGCGGACGTATTCGCCCCAGGGGTCCAGCGCATTGACCGGAATGGCGCGACCGGCATCCTGCCGGTTGGGACCTTCGCTGGTTCCGCAGGCGGACAAGGTCGCCGCCGCGAGGGCCAGGGCGATCACCGATGCAAGGCCGGAGGTGCGCAGGGATGCGAACGGGGGGCGGGAGCGTGGCAAGAGGGAACCCAGCATTGTCACAACCCGCACGGGAATTGTCCGTAACACTGTTCTTACGTGTGTCTCCGGTGCAACGTCAAGATCAAACCCTAATCCGCTGACTCTTCACAAGAATCGACTTTCGATCGGATGTGGTTCCGATCACGGCCCCTGGGGCGGGCACCGCGCCGGAAGGGTGTGCCCGGCGGCCTCCGCTGCGCTTGCCTCGGTTCGCTCAGCGCCGCTAGTGTAACGGATCACCCGCCTTAGATCGGTTTGCATGGTGCGCTACATCAGCACCCGTGGCATGGCGCCGGCCCTGCCGTTCCTCGATGTCCTGCTGACCGGCCTCGCACGCGACGGTGGTCTTTATGTGCCGGAGGCGTGGCCGTGCCTGTCGCCGGCCGACCTGCGCGCGCTGGCCGGCCGTCCCTATGACGAGGTCGCGGTCGCGGTGACGGCTCCGTTCGTCGGCGGGGCGATTGCGCCCGACCTGTTCCGGTCGATGGTCCGCGATGCCTACGCCGGCTTCCGGCATGCGGCCGTGGCCCCCCTGGTCCAGACCGACTCGTCCACATGGCTGATGGAGCTGTTCCACGGGCCGACGCTGGCCTTCAAGGATGTGGCGATGCAGCTCCTGGGCCGGCTGTTCGACCACGCGCTGGCGCAGCGTGGGGAGCGCGTGACCATCGTCGGGGCCACGTCGGGCGACACCGGGGCGGCCGCGATGGAGGCTTTCCGCGACCGCGCGCACCTGGATGTCTTCATCCTCTTCCCGCAGGGCCGCGTGTCCGAGGTTCAGCGGCGGCAGATGACCACGGTGGACGCCCCCAACGTCCATGCCATCGCCGTCGATGGCACGTTCGACGATTGCCAGGACCTGGTGAAGGCGATGTTCAACGACGCCGCCTTCCGGGACGAGCTGGCCCTGTCGGCGGTGAATTCGATCAACTGGGCCCGCGTGCTGGCCCAGACCGTCTACTATGTCGCCGCATCCCTTGCGCTGGGCGGACCGGACCGGCCGGTGCGCTTCGTGGTGCCGACCGGCAATTTCGGCAACGTCTACGCCGGCCATGCGGCGCGGGCGATGGGGATTCCCTTGGACCGGTTCGTCGTCGCCTCCAATGCGAACGACATCCTGGCCCGGTTCCTCGAAACCGGGGCCATGGAGGTGCGCGGGGTCGTTCCCACGCTGAGCCCCAGCATGGACATCCAGATTTCCAGCAACGCCGAACGGCTGCTGTTCGAGTTGATGGACCGGGACGGTGCCGCGCTCGGCCGCTGGATGCAGGACTTCCGCAGGACCGGGCGTGGTTCCTTGGCCCCGGCCCAGGCCGATGCCGTCCGCGCCACGTTCGCCGGCTGCCGCACCGACGACGCCGAGACCACGCGGGTGATCGCCCAAACCTATGCCAGCACGGGCATGGTGGTCGATCCCCACACCGCGGTCGGACTGTCCGCGGCTGCGCGGGTGCCGGGCGATCCGGCGGTGCCGACCGTCGTGCTGTCCACCGCCCACCCCGCCAAATTCCCCGATGCCGTCGAACGCGCCATCGGCCGGCGGCCGGCATTGCCCGACGCGTTGTCGGATCTTTACGAACGAAAGGAACGGGTGACCCTGTTGCCGAATGATCTTGGGGCCGTTCAGGCCCATGTCCGCGCACATTCCAGGTTCCGCACCGCGTCCATCGGGGGAACGGTATGACCGTACGCGTCACCACGCTGCCTTCGGGCCTGCGCGTTGCCACCGACGCGATGGACACGGTCGAAACCGTGTCGCTGGGCGTCTGGGTGGGGGCCGGGACCCGCAACGAGGCGCCGGAGGTGAACGGCGTCGCCCATCTGGTCGAGCACATGCTGTTCAAGGGCACGGCCCGGCGCAGCGCCTTCGAGATCAGCCAGACGATCGAGGCCGTGGGCGGTCAGCTGAACGCCCACACCACGCGCGAGCACACGGCCTATTACGCCAAGGTCCTGCGCGAGGACGCCGGCCTGGCCCTGGACGTGATCGCCGACATGGTCCAGCACAGCCTGCTCGATCCGCAGGAACTGGACCGCGAGCGGACGGTGATCCTGCAGGAACTCGGCCAGGTCGACGACACGCCCGACGACATCATCTTCGACCGCTTCGCCGAGCGGGCGTTTCCGGACCAGGCGGTCGGCCGCCCCGTCCTGGGCCGGCCGGAGATCATCGCCAACGTCCCGCGCGACGTGGTGGCGGATTATGTCCGGCACAGCTACACGGCACCGAACACGGTCGTGGCGGCCGCCGGCCGGATCGACCACGACTGGCTGGTGGAGCAGGCCGGCCGCCTGTTCACCCACCTGCCGGGGCCGAACGGTCCGTTGCCGGACCAGCCGGCGCGGTACGCCGGCGGGGATGTCCGCGAGGATCGGGACCTGGAACAGCTCCACCTCGTCCTGGGCTTCGAAGGGGTGGGCTACCATCATCCCGACGACTATGCGGCGTCGGTCCTGTCCACGCTCCTGGGCGGGGGCATGTCGTCCCGCCTGTTCCACGAGGTGCGGGAGAAGCGGGGGCTGGTCTACAGCATCTATTCCTTCGTCTCGCCCTATGCGGATGGCGGCTTGTTCGGCATCTACGCCGGCTGCGACCCCGACCAGGCACGCGAACTGGTGCCGGTCGTCTGCGCCGAGGTGGCGAAGATCGCGGACGAGATGACCGAGGAGGAGGTGCTCCGCGCCAAGGCCCAACTGAAGGCCGGCATGCTGATGTCGCTGGAAAGCACCATGTCCCGGGCCGAGCAGTTGGGCCACCAGTTGCTGGCATTCGGCCGCCCCATTCCGACCGAGGAGGTGCTGGCGCGCATCGCGGCCGTCGACCGTGCCACCGTCGCAGGCGCGGCCAGGGCGATGTTGGCCAAGCCACCGACGGTGGCCGCCATCGGCCCCCTGGCGGGGCTCGAATCCTACGAGCGCATTGCAGAGAGATTGGCGCCGTGATGATCCCGCGGTGCCGGGCGTTGGATGGCGGCCTCCGGTGACTGCGCCGTGGTGAGGCGACGGGCGTGAAGGGATCGCCTGGGATGATACGCCTGCTCGGCGTCGGGCTGATGCAGCCGCCCGCCATCCGGCTCGACGGCGAGCGGGTCTACCTGCGCTCGCCGCGTGGCCGCGATTGGCAGGCGTGGGCCGACCTGAGGGGGGAAAGCCGCGCGTTCCTGGAGCCGTGGGAGCCGACCTGGCCGGCCGATGCGCTGACCCGGGCGGCCTTCGCGCGCCGGCTGCGGCGGGCCGCGCAGGAATGGCGGGACGATCTGGGCTACGGGTTCCTGACCTTCGAGTTGGCGACCGACCGCCTGGTTGGCGGCATCACCATTTCGAACGTCCGGCGCGGCGTCGCCCAGATGGGCACCGTCGGGTACTGGGCGGGCGAGCGCTTCACCCGCCGCGGCTTCACCAGCGAGGCCTGCCGTCTGGTACTGGGCTTCGCGTTCGGGCAATTGGGCCTGCACCGGATGGAGGCCGCATGCCTTCCCAACAACGAGGCGAGCATCACCCTGCTTGAACGGGTCGGGTTCCGCCGGGAAGGGCATGCGCGCGGGTATCTGCGCATCGACGGTGCCTGGCGCGACCATCTCCTCTACGGGATCACCCGCGAGGAATGGCCGCGCTGACGGCCGGCGCGTCCGCCGCTACAGCACCACGTCGATCAGCTTCGGGCCGCGGCCGCGCATCGCCGCCTCGAACCGGCGGGCGAAGTCGTCCTGGGTGCGTGCGGTGTGGCTTTCCACGCCCATCGAGCGGGCAAGCGCCGCCCAGTCGATGTCGGGCCGGTCCAGGCTCATCATGTCCAGGGCCTTGCGGCCGGCGTTCCGGGCGCCGACGTTCGCCAGCTCGCCCTGAAGGATCGCGTAGGCGCGGTTGTTGAGCAGGACGGTGGTCACGTCCAGGTTCTCGCGCGCCATGGTCCAAAGCGCCTGCACCGTGTACATGGCGCTGCCGTCGGCCTGCAGGTTGACCACCTTGCGCCCGGGGCAGGCGATCGCGGCCCCCACCGCCATGGGCAAGCCATCGCCGATGGCACCGCCGGTCAGTTGCAGCCAGTCGTGCGGACGGGCATTGCGGGTCGCCGTCCGCAGCGCCAAGCCACCCGATACGGCCTCGTCCACGACGATGGCGCCTTCGGGCATGAGGGCACAGAGCGTGCGGCCCATGCTCTCGTGCGTCACCGGCACGTCGCCGCGGGGCGCTTCCGGCAGCTCCGAGGGTTCCAACGGGGCCGGGACATTGTGGGCGCCCACCGCCTCGGCCAGATCCGCCAGGGCCTGCACCAGGTCGCCGTCGGACCCGGCCAGCGCCAGCGTGGCGCAGCCCGGGGGCGCCATCAGGCTGGGTTTCCCGGGATAGGCGAAGAAGCCGACGGGTGGGGGCGCCCCCAGCAGGATCAGGTGCCTGAGCCCGGAGAGGAAGGCTTGCGCGGCATCCACCGCATAGGGGATCCGGTCCACGTGGACGCGTCCGGCCCCACGCTCGATCCGTGCCTCCAACGTGGGCGCGAACAGCCGGGCTCCCGTCGCCTTGGCAATCCGGCCGGCCAGGGCCGTTCCAGCGGCCCGCAACGCCGTCCCGGCGATCAGCAGCCCGACCGGCTCGCCCGAGCGCAGCACCCGCGCCGCCTCGATCACCGCCGCGTCCGGCACCCGGACCCGTTGCGGCACGGGGGGAAGCGGGGCGGGGCCGGCCTGTGCCCCCGCTTCGGTCCATGCGGTGTCCGCCGGTAGGATCAATGTGGCGATCCGGCCCGGCGGGGTCAGGGCCGCCGCGATGGCGGATGCCGCATCCGCCGCCACGGTCGCGGCACTCTGCGCCGTGCGGACCCAATGGGAGAAGGGCCGAGCCGCGGCCTCGACGTCGGCGGTCAGCGGCGCGTCGTACCGCAGGTGGTGGGTGGCGTGGTCGCCCACCACGTTCACCATCGGCGTGCCCGCCTTCCGGGCGTTGTGGATGTTGGCAAGCCCGTTCGCCATGCCGGGGGCAAGGTGCAGCAGCGTGCAGGCCGGCCTGTCGGCCATGCGGGCGTAGCCGTCGGCCGCTCCGGTCGCCACCCCCTCGAACAGGCCGAGCACGCAGCGCATGCCGTCGAACCGGTCCAGTGCGGCGACAAAGTGCATCTCGGACGTGCCGGGATTGGCGAAGCAGGTGTCCACCCCGTTCGCCAGGAATGTGCGGACCAGGGCCTCGGCGCCGTTCATGAACCACCTTTACCGTCGCGTTCCGCCGCACTTTGGCAGAATGCCGGCAGCCTGTCCCGCCCCGCACAACCTTGGGGGGCCGGCCTCAGGCGTGGCCGGCTTCGGCGGACAGAAGGTGCAGGCTGACGCCGATCTTGGCGATGGACCGTTCCCACTTGGTGTCCAAATCCTTGTCGAACACCAGGGCTTCGTCGGCAGGGCAGTGCAGCCAGTCGTTGCGCTGGATCTCGCCGTCGAGCTGGCCTGCGCCCCAGCTCGCATAGCCGAGGCACAGCAGCCAGTGGCGCGGGCCGGTGCCCTCGGAGATTGCCCTCAGAATGTCCACCGTCGCGGTCAGGGCGAAGGCGTCGTCGATCACCAGCGTGCCCTCGCGGACGTAATCCGTGGAGTGCAGGACGAAGCCGCGCCCGCTCTCCATCGGTCCGCCATAGTGCACCTGTTCGCCCGCGGCTCCCCCCTCGTTCTCGATGCCGAGCTGGTCGAGCAGTTCGTTGAAGGTGATCGACCCGAACAGCCTGTTGACCACCAGACCCATGGCGCTTTCGTCGGTGTGCGCGCACATGTAGATGACAGACCGTTGGAACCGCGGATCGCTCATCTGCGGCATCGCGATCAGCAGTTGGCCGGTCAGGTACTGCGCCTCGGTTGCCATTTTCCTCATCCGCGTGCATCCAGCCTTGGCCTCGGGAACTCCCGTGCAGGCGATGCGTCAAATGTGGCAGCATCCCCCCACGGGAGCAAATCACCATATCCAGGTCCGGATTATCCGATCCGGGTGTAGGAGACCAAACCACGGTGCACGCAAAAACGTTGCGGATGGGATTCGGTTGGATCGCCGCACCCGTGCTTTGCCTCGTGTGGGCGCTGACGGGCGGCGGGCCGGTCGGTCCAGGCATGGCCCTGGCGGCCGAAAGCGCGTGGGCGCGCGGCGGCAAGGCCGAAGCGCGCCTTGTGGCGGCCGTGGACGGTGCCGGCGACCTGTCGGCGGTGCCGCTGGGGCTTGAGATCCGGATGTCGCCGGGCTGGAAGACCTATTGGCGCAGCCCTGGGGACGCCGGTCTGCCGCCCCGTCTGGATTGGACCGGTTCCGCCAACCTGGAAGGCGCCACGCTGCGATATCCCGCACCGCACCGGTTCACGTTGTTCGGGCTGGAAACGGTGGGCTACTCCGGCGAGGTGCTGTTTCCCCTGACCGTCCAACCGGAGCGGCCGGGCGGCGCGCTGGATCTTCGTCTCGGCCTGGATCTGCTGGTCTGCGACGACACCCTTTGCATCCCCGATCGGCTGGATCTGGCGCTGTCCCTTCCGGCCGGCCCGGCCGGCCCCGACGCCGACGCCGCCAACCGCATCGCCCGCGCGCAGGCGCAGGTGCCCGGCGACGGCACCGCCCACGGCCTGTCGGTGCGGGCGGTGGGGACCGGAAGCGGTCCGCGGAGCCAGCCGGAACTGGTGGTCCGGGCGGCGGCGCGCGAGCCCTTCGTCGATCCCGACCTGTTCATCGAGCCGCCCGGCGGCCAGCGAATCGCGTTCGGGGCGCCGCGGCTGGCGTTTTCCCGCGACGGCCGCGAGGCCACCATCCGCGTGCCCGTGACCGAGGCGCCCGCCGACCTGCGCCTGGAGGGGCTGCCGGTCGTCCTGACCCTTGTCGACGGTGCCAGGTCTGCGGAAGTGCGGGCCACCGTCGGGCCGGCTGGTTCGGTGGTCGGACCGTTGGGGGCCGCGGACGTGGCCGGGCCGGCTCTCTGGCTTGCAATGCTGGCCACGGCCTTCCTGGGCGGCCTGGTGCTGAACCTGATGCCCTGTGTCCTGCCGGTGCTGTCGCTGAAGCTCCTGTCCGTCGTGTCCCATGCCGGCGAGGCCCGGCGCGGGGTGCGCATCGGGTTCCTGGCGTCGGCCGCGGGCGTCCTGTTCTCGTTCTGGGTCTTGGCCGCCGGTTTGGTCGCGTTGAAGGCGGCCGGGGCGGTGGTCGGCTGGGGCATCCAGTTCCAACAGCCGCTGTTCCTGGTGCTCATGGTGGCTGTGGTCACGCTGTTCGCGTGCAACCTGTGGGGCCTGTTCGAAGTGCCGTTGCCTCGCGCGCTGGCCGATGCGGCCGCGGGCCGGGGCGCGCATGCCGGGCAAGGGACGCCGTCGCCGGCCGGCCATTTCGCCACGGGGGCGTTGGCCACCCTGCTGGCCACACCCTGTTCCGCCCCCTTCGTCGGCACCGCCATCGGCTTTGCCCTGGCCCGCGGCCCTCTGGAGGTGGTGTCCATCTTCACCGCGCTCGGGCTGGGCCTGGCGCTGCCCTATCTGACCGTTGCCGCCGCTCCTGGTCTGGTCCGGCACCTGCCACGGCCGGGTCGCTGGACGATCGTCCTGCGCCGGGTGCTGGGCGGGCTTCTGGGCCTGACCGCGGTGTGGCTGTTGTCGGTCCTGGCGGCGCAGGTGGGGCCGGTCGCGGCGGTGGCGGTTGGTGGCCTGATGGTCGCGTTCGCCGCCGTGCTGCTGGTCCGGCGCCGGACCGGCGGCGGCCTGCGCGCCGCGACTGCGGCGGCGGCGGCTGTCGTCCTGCTCGCCGCCTTCGGGGCGCCGGCGGCCCTGGACCATGCCTCCGGCCCGGTCCCGCATGGGGGCGAAGGGGGGGGCGAAGGGCGCGGTTCGGTCCCGGGGCCGCAGTGGATGCCATTCGCCCGGCCGGCCATCGTTGCCGAGGTGGCGGCCGGCCGCGTGGTCTTCGTGGACGTGACGGCGGATTGGTGCGTCACCTGCCAGGTGAACAAGCGGCTGGTCCTGGGGCGCGCGGCTGTGGCCGCCGCACTGGAAGACGAGGGCGTCGTCCCGATGCGGGCGGACTGGACACGGCCCGACCCGGCCATTGCCGTCTACCTGCAGGAGCGGGGGCGCTACGGCATCCCCTTCAACGCGGTTTACGGCCCCGGCGCGCCGGACGGCATCGTGCTGCCCGAACTGCTGACCGAAGGGGCTGTCCTGGACGCACTGGCCCGGGCCGGCGGCCCGGCCGGTGGGTGAGGGCATTGGCCGCCGGAGACCTTGCCGCGTTGGCATCCGCCCCCTAAAACCACAGCGTGAGAGTCAAAGCCCGGAAGAAGGTGCAACCATGACCATCAAGGTTGGCGACAAGATCCCGTCCGTGACGTTGAAGCGGCTCGGCCCCAACGGCATGGAGGAGGTGAAGACCGACGAGCTGTTCGCCGGCAAGAAGGTGGTGATGTTCGCCGTTCCGGGGGCCTTCACCCCGACCTGCTCGGCCAAGCACCTGCCGGGCTTCGTCGAGAAGGCCGAAGAGCTCAAGGCCAAGGGCGTGCAGGAGATCGTCTGCATGTCCGTGAACGACCCGTTCGTCATGAAGGCCTGGGCCGACTACGGCAAGGTCGACGGGACGGTCACCATGCTGCCCGACGGCAATGGCGATCTGACCCGCGCGCTGGGTCTGGAGATGGACGGCACCGCCTACCAGCTCGGCAAGCGCAGCCAGCGTTTCGCCCTGGTGGCCGAGAACGGCGTGGTGACGATGCTGAACGTCGAAAAGCCCGGAACCTTCGAGGTGTCCTCGGCCGACGCCGTACTGAAGGCGCTCTGATCCCGGACGCCGTCGACCGTCGCGGCCCCGCCCCCGGCAACGGCGGCGGGGCCTTTCGTTTTCAGGCGCTGCAAAGCCTCAGCCGCGGGCGAAGGCGCGCCCATAGACGGCGGGCAGCAGGGCCAGCGACAGCGCCACGGTGACGGCGGAGGCCGCGGTGAGCGCGGCAAGCGTGCCATCGGCGCCCACACCTTCCAGAAGCAGCGCCCCGATCGAGGGCGACGCCGCTTGCACGATCAGGTTCGGCATCGCCAGCCGTCCCATGGTCTCGGCGTATCCGCGGGGGCCGAACAGGGCCAATGGCAGCGTTCCGCGGGCGATCGACTTGATCCCGATCCCGGCCCCGTAGAGCACCAGACAGGCCGACAGCAGCGGCAGGCCGGCGAACAGCAATCCCAGCCCGGCGGTGACCAGAAGGTTGGAGACGATGACCGTCCAGACGGGATGGTAGCGTTCGCCCGCCAGCTTTTCGACCATGCGGGCCGCCACCTGCGACGGCCCGACCACCGCGCCCAAGGCCACGGCGGCCGCAAGGGCGATGTCGCGGGCCTGCAGGATCGTCAGCAGGTGGACGGAGACGACCGACGATATGGCCGAGCCGAGGGTCAGGCCGGCGGCGACCAGGACGAACAGGCCGGGGTGCGGTCGCGCCCCGTCGTCGTCCCGCGTCGCCCCCGAGACCGGCCGGTGCGCCGGTTCGCGGGGCAGGGCGCACAGATAGGCCGGCAGCACCACGGCGAGATGAACAGCCGCATAGCCGAGGCAAACCCCCCGCCATCCGAACGCGTCGAGCATCACGGCACTGAGCGGCCAGCACACGGTGCTGGCGAACCCGCCGAACAAGGTCAGGTTGGTGATCGCCGACCGCGCGTCCCGGCCGTAGAGGCGTCCCAGCGTCGAGAATGCGGCGTCGTAAAGCCCGGCGGCCATGCCCAGGCCGGTCACCAGCCAAGCCGCGATGTAGACGGGCAGGGAGGGCGACCAGGCCAGGCCGGCGAGCCCCACGACGATCAGGCCGGTGCCGGCGGCCAGGACCGGACGGCCACCGAACCGTTCGATCCACCGGCCCACCGACGCCGCCATCAGGCCACCGGCCAGCAGGGCCAGCGAGAACCCGCCGACGATCCACGCCAGCGGCCAACCCGTGTCGGCCGCCATCGCCGGTGCCAGCACGGCCGGCAGATAGTACGTCGAGCCCCAGGCCAGGATCTGGCCGATGCCCAGGATCGTAACCACCCGCCCCCTGGAATGGGGCGCCTCCCGCAATGGTTCGGCGGGTGGTTCGGCAGGCGCATCGGCAGGCGGAATGGTCCCGGACATCGGCCGGCTCAGCCGCAACAGGACCGGGCCGGAACCCCGGCGGCGCGCGGTTCGCCGGCCGTATCCCGTACCCGCGGCGTCGCCCGGCAAACGCCGGTTTCGGGGAGGACCAGTTCGACCCGTGCCGCGGCGGCCTCGTCGCCGACAAGGCTCGCCACCACCGACCGGACCTGTTCGTAGCCGGTCAGCATCAGGAAGGTCGGGGCCCGGCCGTAGCTTTTCATGCCGACCACGAAGAAGCCCGCTTCGGGGTGGGCCAGTTCCTTGGCGCCGTGCGGGCGCACCGTGCCGCAGGAGTGGATGTTGGGGTCGATCAGGGGACCGAGTGCCGCGGCGCATTCCAGCCACGGGTCGAGGCCCAGCCGGATTTCCGAGGCGAAGGTGAAATCCGGCCGGAAGCCGGTGGCCGCCACCACCCGGTCCACGACCAGGGACCGCGCCTCGCCGCCCGCATCGCCCACGACCTCCAAACGGCCGCCGGCCGCGTCGCGGAACGCGCGCACCCGGAACGGCGCGACCAGTTCCACCATCCCGTCACGCACGGCGTTCCGGGCCGTCGCCCCCAAGGCGCCGCGCAGCGGCAGTTGGTCGGCCGCACCGCCGCCGAATGCCGTATCCACGTCGGCCCGACGGATCGCCCACAGGATGCGGGTGTCCGGCCCCTCGGCCTTGAGGGCCTGGAGGTCGAGGATGGCATTCATCGCGGAATGGCCGGAGCCCAGGACCAGCACGGTCCGTCCCGCAAAGGCCGCACGCGCGGCACCGCGGACATCGGGGATGGCGTAGTCGATGCGGTCGGCCGCCGCGCGTTCGCCGGGGGCCGGAACCCCGCCGGATCCCGCCGGGTTCGGACGCGCCCAGGTGCCCGATGCGTCGATCACGGCGCGCGCCTCGATCCGGTCGGTGCCGCCGTCCGCCCGCTCCACCTCGACCACGAAGGGTTGCGCCTCGCGGCCGGCGGTCTTCACCTTGTCGAAATCCTTGCGCCCGACCGAAATCACGCGGGCGCCGAAGCGGATGTGGGGGGCCAGCGCCGGCAGCGCCGCCAGCGGCTCCAGGTACAGCGCGCACAGGGCATCGCCGTCCGGCACCTCCTCCGGGTCGGGGTGGGCCCAGCCGTGGCGGCGCAGAAGCTCCACCGAAGCCCGGTCCGTCACCTCGCGCCAGGGCGAAAACAGCCGCACATGGCCCCACTGGCGCACCGCATGGCCGGCCCGCGGCCCCGCTTCGACCACGACGAACGGTTCGCCGCGCCGGTGCAGGTGGGCGGCGGCGGCGAGCCCGACCGGACCTGCACCGATGATGGCGACGGGGGGCGTGCGGGTCATTCGGTGTCCCCTCATTCCGCGGCGATGCGCGTGGAGCCTGTCTCGTCCCCGACCGGGCCCGCGGTGGTTTGCAGCCATCTCGCGAGCTCGTGGAAGCGGGGCCGGTTCAGCCGGTAGTGGACCCATCGCCCGTCCTTTTCGGCCTGCACCAGACCGGCCCCGACCAGCAGCTTCATGTGATGGCTGACGGTGGGCTGGCTGAGGCCGAGCAGGGCTTCGAGGTCACAGGCGCAAACCCGGTCCCGGGTCGAACAGCAGGCCGCGTCCGGGCGGCTGAGGAACTCCAGGATGCGGATGCGCGCCGGATCGGCGAGCGCCTTGAAAAGTGTGTCGATGGCGTCCATGCCGGGGACGATATATCGATACATTTCGATGAGTCAATGTGTGGCCGCGCGGAACAGGGCGGAACAGGGTCGAGGGGCGGGCGGTCCCGCCCCTCGACCCTGTTCCGCCCCTTAGCCGTCGCGCAGTGCTTTGATCGCGGCGCGCGCCAGGGCGTCGGCGCGTTCGTTCTCGGGATGGCCGGCGTGGCCTTTCAGCCAATGCCATTCCACATCCATGCGCTGGGCCAGCTCGTCCAGACGCACCCACAGGTCCTGGTTCTTGACCGGGTCGCGGCCGCTGGTCTTCCAGCCGTTCCGCTTCCAACCGTGGATCCACTTGGTGATGCCGTCCTTCAGGTACTGGCTGTCGGTGTGCAGCCGCACCTTCACCGGGCGGCGGATGGCCTCCAGGGCGGAAATGGCGGCCAGGATCTCCATCCGGTTGTTGGTGGTCAGCGCCTCGCCGCCCGACAGTTCCTTTTCGTGCCCGCCCCAGCGCAGGATGGCGCCCCAGCCGCCGGGGCCGGGATTGCCGCTGCATGCGCCGTCGGTGAAGGCGTCGACGAAGGCCGGCTTTTCGGTCACGGGCCTTTCGGTCATGGATCGAGTCCGTAGTCGCCCGGCCCGCGCACCCGGGCGTGGAAGCGGAGCTTGCCCAGGTATTCCAGCGGATCCTTCCGCTTCACGAAGGCGCCGGCCGGCGTGTTCAGCCAGTCGTAGAGGCGGGTCAGCAGGAAACGCATCGCGCCGCCGCGGCACAGCAGCGGCAGCCGGTCCATCTCCTCCGCCGAAAGGGGCCGAACCCGGCGGTAGTTGGCCAGCAGCAGGCGGGCCTTGGTGGCGTTGAACTCGCCGTTCGCCTCGAAGCACCAGGCGTTCAGGCAGATCGCGATGTCGTAGGCGAAGGCATCGGTGCAGGCGAAGTAGAAGTCGATCAGGCCGGACACCCGGTCGCCCTGGAAGAACACGTTGTCCGGGAACAGGTCCGCGTGGATCACCCCGGACGGCAGCCCGTCCGGCCAACCGGCCTCGAGCGCATCCAGTTCGCGCGCCAGCTCGTCCGCCAGTCCGGCCTTCACCTCGTCCGCCCGTGCCCCCGCGGCTTCCAGCAAAGGGCGCCACCCCCCCACCGACAGGTTGTTGGGCCGTTGCCGCGGGAAGTCGACGCCGGCCAGGTGCAGCCGTGCCAGGGCTTCGCCCAGTCCGGCGCAATGTTCGGGCCGCACGCGGCGGGGCCACAGGCCGGGCAGGAAGGTGACGATGGCCGCCTGGCGTCCGCACAAGGTGCGCAGCGCCTGGCCGTCGCGGGCCCTCACCGGCTGCGGGCAGTCGAGGCCGCGGGCGGCCAGATGCTCCATCAGGTCCAGGAAGAAGGGCAGGTCGTCGGGCCGGACGCGCTTTTCGTACAGGGTCAGGATGAAGCTGCCCCGTTCGGTCACCAGCAGGTAGTTCGTGTTCTCCACGCCTTCGGCAATGCCCTTGCACGAGAGCACCTTGCCAAGGTCGTAGCCGGCGACGAAGGACGCCAGCTCCTCGTCGGAGACTTCGGTGTAGACGGCCATGCGCCCGGCGACCCTCAGGCCGGCTGCAACGCGCGCGGCAGCTTGAACGTGATGCCTTCCTGGGCGACCACCGCCTCTTCGACGGTCACATCGAAACGCTCGCGGCAGGCGGCCAGCAGCTCCTCCACCAGCACTTCCGGTGCCGATGCCCCGGCCGTGACGCCAAGCCGCTCCACGCCCTCGAAAAGGGTCCAGTCGATGTCGGCGGCCCGCTGCACCAGGATCGAGCGCGCGCAGCCATAGGTCTTGGCCACCTCGACCAGCCGGACCGAGTTGGAGGAGTTGGGCGCCCCGATGACCAGCAACGCTTCCACCTTGGGGGCGATGGCCTTCACCGCCGCCTGCCGGTTGGTGGTGGCGTAGCAGATGTCCTCCTTGCGCGGACCGGCGATGGACGGGAACCGGGTCTTCAGGGCGTCCACCACGGCGACCGTCTCGTCCACGGACAAGGTCGTCTGGGTGCAATAGGCGAGGTTGTCCGGATCATCGACCTGGAGGGCGGCCACGTCTTCCGCGGTTTCGACCAGAAGCACGCTTCCCGGCGGAAGCTGGCCCATGGTCCCGACCACCTCCGGATGGCCGGCATGGCCGATCAGGACGATCTGCCGCCCGTCCGCATGATGGCGTTCGGCCTCGCGGTGGACCTTGCTGACCAGGGGGCAGGTCGCGTCCAGGTACAGCATGTTGCGGCGGGCCGCCTCGGCCGGCACCGATTTCGGCACGCCGTGGGCCGAGAACACCACCGGCCGGTCGTCCGGGACCTGGTCCAGCTCCTCCACGAAGATCGCGCCCTTGGCCCTGAGCGTGTCGACGACGAAGCGGTTGTGCACGATCTCGTGCCGGACGTAGACCGGCGCTCCGAACCGCGTGATCGCCTGCTCCACGATCTGGATCGCCCGGTCGACGCCGGCGCAGAAGCCCCGCGGACCAGCCAGAACGATGGTGAGCGGCCGTTTTGCCATGGTCGGTTCTCCGATGCCGGACGGTTTCGAAACGGACCGCCCGTGCCGCCCGTGGGCGGGACGACGCTTTTGGGGGGCGTTGTGCCCGGTCCGGGGCTTCTCTATTGTCCGCGCGATCCTGGTGCAACCGCAACCTTATAGCCCATCCGCATGGCCGAACCCCACAGCGCCCTTTGTCGCCGTCTCAAGATGGGACTGCTGACCGCGTCCGTCGCGGTCGTCCCGTTGCTTGCCGCCTGCGCCTCGGACGATCGGGCCACCGCCGGGCTCGGCTGCCCGCAGGTGGGGATCGTGCGGGACGTCGCCAGCGTGACGACCTTCCGGCCGGGCTCCGGGCGCGACCCGACCGACGTGGTGTCCCGGGCGCGAATCCACGACTACGGCGGGCGCTGCGCGTACGAGCAGGGCGGCGTGGTGGTCGAGCTGGATTTGAAGATGGCCGCCCAGCCGGGCCCGGCCATGTCCGGCAACCAGGCGACCTATACGTACTTCGTCGCCGTTCTGGACGGTGCCCAGAACGTGCTGGCGCGCGAGCAGTTCCCGGTCCAGTTCGAGTTCAAGGGCCCGCAGCCGGTGCAGATGACCGAGCCGCTGTCCCCGCGCATCCCGCTGGCCGCCGGGGTCGACGGGCGCGGTTACGAAATCCTCGTCGGGTGGGTTGTCGATGCCGCTCAGTTGGAGTGGAATCGGACCCAAGCCCCCGAATAGGCAACTCCGAACAGGTGGTGGCCGGGCCCGTGCCCCCCGACCTCGACATTCGCCCTCTGGAGCGCGGCGACTGGCCGGCCATTGAGGCGTTGTTCGGCCCGAAGGGGGCCTGTGGCGGATGCTGGTGCATGTGGTGGCGCGTCCGCGGGGGCCGGGCCTGGGACGCGGCCAAGGGCGGGCCGAACCGGGCGGCGTTCCGTGACCTGGTGGAGTCGGGGCGGGTTCACGGGGTGCTGGCCTTTGCGGACGGTACGCCGGTCGGATGGTGCAACACCGAGCCGCGGGCCGACTATGTCCGGCTGGCCCATTCCCGCGTGCTGCGGCGGGAAGGGGCGGGGCCGGGCACATGGTCCATCGGCTGCTTCTATGTGAAGGCCGGCTGGCGCGGCCGGGGGGTGGCCACCCGGCTGCTCGCGGCGGCCGTGGATCTGGCCTTCGCGCGGGGCGCGCGCGAGGTGGAGGGATATCCGAAGCCGGTCGGGCCGGGGCCGGCCCCGGCCGCTTTCGTGTGGACCGGGACGCCCTCGCTCTACCGCACCTGCGGCTTCGCCCCCCTCCCGCGGGCGGAGGGGCAGCGGGATATCTGGCTGCGCCGCGCGCTTTAAGCCGCCCCCGTCGTTGACTTGGCGGCCCGGTTGGCTACTTTACGACCACATGCCGTAGACCCCATGCGGGAGAGATCCTGGGCTGGACCCAGGACGCCGAAGGCGCAACCGCCCCGGAAACGCTCAGGCACCAGGGACCGCTGGGGAAGGCGCATCTGGAAAGCAGGTCGGACCTCGGTCCGGCCTCACCGAAGGAGTAAGCCGGCGCGCGGACAACGGGCGCGGTGAATCTCTCAGGTTCGGGACAGACGGGGGCCGAAACCGTGCGCGACAGGCGCGGGTGAGTGGCCGTATCCGGGAGTCCCTGCGCCGTGACCGATGCCCCCTTGAAGCGAACCCCCCTTCATGCCCTGCACCTCGAGCTGGGGGGCAAGATGGTGCCCTTCGCCGGCTACGAGATGCCGGTGCAGTACCCCGCCGGCATCCTGAAGGAGCATCTGCACACCCGCGCCGGTGCCGGCCTGTTCGACGTGTCCCACATGGGGCAGGTCCGTCTGCGCGGGGCGGGCGCGGCGGCCGCGTTGGAGCGTCTGCTGCCGGCCGACATCCAGGGGCTGGGCACGGGGCGCCAGCGCTACAGCTTCTTCACCAACGACCAGGGCGGCATCCTGGACGACCTGATGGTCGCCAACATGGGCGACCACCTGTTCGTGGTGGTCAACGCCTCCTGCAAGGAGGCCGACATCGCCCACATGAGGGCGGCGTTCGGCTCGCAGGTCGATGTCGAGTACCTGGGCGACGACCGCGGCCTTCTGGCCCTTCAGGGGCCGGCGGCGGCGGCGGTGATGGCGCGCTTCGTGCCCGAAGCCGCGGCCATGCCGTTCATGGCGGTGGCCACGGCCGAGATCAAGGGCATCCCGGTCCAGTTCAGCCGTTCCGGCTACACCGGCGAGGACGGGTACGAAATCTCGGTCGCGGGCCATCAGGCCGCCGATCTGGCACGCATCCTCCTGGCCGAGCCCGAGGTGATGCCCATCGGCCTGGGCGCGCGCGACTCGCTCCGCCTGGAAGCGGGCCTGTGCCTCTACGGCCATGACATCGACACCGACACCACACCGGTCGAGGCCGGGTTGACCTGGGCCATCCAGAAGCGCCGGCGCGAGGCGGGCGACTTCCCCGGCGCCTCCAAAATCCTGGCACAGATCAAGGAGGGGCCTGCCCGGCGCCGCGTCGGCCTGCTGCCCGAAGGGCGCCAGCCCGCCCGCGAGGGCACGCCGGTGACCGACACGGACGGCCGCGGGATCGGCACCGTGACCAGCGGCGGCTTCGGCCCCTCGGTCAACGGGCCGGTCGCGATGGGCTATGTGGACGCGGCGCATGCGGCCACCGGCGGGACCGTGCACCTGGTTGTCCGGGGCAAGCCGCTGGTCGCCAAGGTCGCCGCCATGCCGTTCGCACCGCACCGCTACTTCCGGGGCTGAGACGCACCGGTTTCGGGCCGGGAGCTATGGGACCGAGGACTTCGGGGCCGGGGCGACCCGGCGATTTCTGGACAGCCGACAACGAGAATAGGGGACAGGCCGTGATCAAGTTCACCAAGGACCATGAGTGGGTGCGCGTCGAAGGCGATGTCGCGGTCGTGGGCATCACCGAGTTCGCCCAGGGCCAGTTGGGCGACGTCGTGTTCGTCGAGGTGCCGGAGCCGGGCCGCAAGGTGGTCCAGGGCAAGGACGCGGCGGTCGTCGAGTCCGTGAAGGCCGCCAGCGAGGTCTACGCCCCCATCGACGGCACGGTGGCCGAAGGCAACCAGGCGGTCGTGGACGACCCGTCGCTCGTCAACCGCGATCCGGCGGGCGAGGGCTGGTTCTTCAAGCTGCGCGATTTCAACAAGGCGCAGCTCGACGCCCTGATGGACGAGGCCGGCTACAAGGCCTACGTCGAGGGCCTTTCCTGATGCGCTATCTCCCCCTGACCGAGGCGGACCGCAAGGCCATGCTGGCGCGGATCGGCGTCGGCTCGGTCGACGACCTGTTCCGCGACGTGCCGCAGGAAGCGCGGCTTTCCGGGCCGGTGGAAGGCCTGCCGAACCACCAGGGCGAGCTGGCCGTGGACCGTCTGGTCTCCGGCATGGCGGCACGCAACATGGCGGCCTCGTCGGTGCCCTTCTTCGTGGGTGCCGGCGTCTACAAGCACCATGTGCCGTCGTCGGTGGACCACCTGATCCAGCGCGGCGAGTTCCTGACCAGCTACACCCCATACCAGCCGGAGGTGAGCCAGGGCACGCTGCAGTACCTGTTCGAGTTCCAGACCCAGGTGGCGATGCTGACCGGCATGGATGTGGCCAACGCCTCCATGTACGACGGCTCCACCGCCTGTGCCGAAGCCGTGATGATGGCCAACCGCGTCACCCGGCGCGGCAAGGCCCTGCTGTCCGGCGGCCTGCACCCGCACTACCGTGAGGTGACCGAGACCAACGCCCGCTTCGTCGGCTTCCAGGCGGACCTGCGCCCGGCCGATGTGGACGGGACCGAGGATCTCGCCGCGCTGGTGGACGAGCAGACCTCGTGCGTGGTCGTGCAGAACCCCAGCGTGTTCGGGCATGTCCGCGACTACACCGCGCTGGCCCAGGCCTGCCATGCCAAGGGCGCGTTGCTGGTGGTGGTGGTGACCGAGGTGGTGTCGCTGGGTCTGCTCACCCCGCCGGGTGACATGGGCGCCGACATCGTCGTCGCCGAGGGCCAGTCCCTTGGCGTGGGCTTGAACTTCGGCGGGCCCCACGTGGGCCTGTTCGCCACCCGCGAGAAGTACGTGCGGCAGATGCCGGGCCGCCTGTGCGGCGAGACGGTGGACGCCGACGGCCGCCGCGGTTTCGTGCTGACGCTGTCCACCCGCGAACAGCACATCCGCCGCGAGAAGGCCACCTCCAACATCTGCACGAACTCCGGCCTGTGCGCGCTGGCGTTCACCATCCACCTGTCGCTCCTGGGCGAGCAGGGCTTCACCGGCCTGGCGGAAATCAACCACGCCAAGGCGGTGCAGCTGGCCGAAAAGTTGTCGGCGGTGAAGGGCGTCGAGGTCGTGAACGACGCCTTCTTCAACGAATTCACCGTGCGCCTGTCCAAGCCCGCCGTCGGGGTGGTCGATGCGCTGGCGGCCAAGGGGATCCTGGCCGGGGTGCCGGTCGGCCGCTTCTATCCCAAGGACAAGGACCTGGCGAACCTGCTGCTGGTCTGCGCCACCGAAGTGAACACCGAGGCCGACATGGACGCGCTCGTCGCCGGCCTGAAGGAGGTGCTCGCATGAGCATGAACACCCAAGGTCGCCAGACCCGCCCCGCGGAGGCCGAGGAAGAGCACGGCCTGGCCGAGATCCGCACCATCACCGGCAACCGTGGTCTGGTGATCGAAGAGGCGCTGATCTTCGAGCTGGACAGCCCCGGTTCGGTCGGCGTCGACCTGCCGCCGGCCCCCAAGGTGCAGCCGCGCCTGGGCGCGGTGAAGCGCCGGGCGTCGGTCGGCCTGCCGTCGCTGTCCGAGCCGACGGTGGTCCGGCACTACACCCGCCTGTCGCAGAAGAACCTGGGGATCGACTCGACCTTCTACCCCCTGGGTTCGTGCACGATGAAGCACAACCCGCGCCTGAACGAGAAGATGGCGCGGCTGCCGGGGTTCGCCGACGCGCACCCGTTGCAGCCGGTTTCGACCGTCCAGGGCGCGTTCGAGCTGATCGACCAGCTGGCGCACTGGCTGAAGACCCTGACCGGCATGCCGGCCGTGGCCCTGTCGCCCGCGGCGGGCGCGCATGGCGAGATGTGCGGCATGATGGCGATCCGCGCCGCCATCGAGGCACGTGAAGGCAAGGACAGCAAGCGCAAGCGCGTGCTGGTCCCGGAAAGCGCCCACGGCACCAACCCGGCCACCGCGGCCGCCATCGGGTTCGTGGTTGACCCGATCCCCGCGGACGCGTCGGGCCGCGTGGACGTGGCCGCGCTCGAAGCCAAGCTGGGCGACGACGTGGCGGCGATCATGCTGACCAACCCGAACACCTGCGGGCTGTTCGAGCGGGACATCGTCCGGATCGCACGGATGGTCCACGACGCCGGCGGCTACTTCTACTGCGACGGCGCCAACTTCAACGCCATCGTCGGCCGTGTCCGCCCCGCCGACCTGGGCGTGGACGCCATGCACATCAACCTGCACAAGACCTTCTCCACTCCGCACGGCGGTGGCGGTCCGGGCGCGGGGCCGGTGGTGCTGTCCGAGGCGCTGGCCCCGTTCGCGCCGCTGCCCCACATCGTCCACGGCAAGGACGGCTTCCGGATCGTCGAGCACGACGACCAGCCGGGCGCCACCGGCAAGTCGTTCGGGCGCATGAAGGCCTATCACGGCCAGATGGGCATGTTCGTCCGTGCGCTGACCTATATGCTCAGCCATGGTGCGGACGGGCTGTGGCAGGTGGCCAGCGATGCGGTGCTGAACGCCAACTACGTGATGGCGAGCCTGAAGGACGTGATGAGCGCGCCGTTCGAGGGGCCGTGCATGCACGAAGCCCTGTTCGACGACCGCTTCCTCAAGGGCACCGGGGTGTCCACGCTCGACTTCGCCAAGGCGATGATCGACGAGGGCTTCCATCCGATGACCATGTACTTCCCGCTGGTCGTCCACGGCGCCTTCCTGATCGAGCCGACGGAAACCGAGAGCAAGGCGACGCTCGACCAGTTCGTCGACACGATGCGGGCCCTGACGGAGCGCGCGAAGGCCGGCGATGCGGCCCACTTCACCGGCGCTCCGCGGCTGACCCCGCGCCGCCGGCTGGACGAGACGCTGGCCGCCCGCAAGCCGGTCCTGCGCTGGCAACCGGGCGCCCAGCAGGCCCGCGCGGCCGAGTAGCGCCGGGCGGAGAGTGCTCGAACGACCCTGCCCGGGACCCTTCCGGGCAGGGTCGTTCGTGACTTCAAGGCGGCAGCGCGCCATAATCGATCGGATTAGAAGGGGCGCGGATGAAAGAACTTCGCTGCATTCTGTTCAATGAGCGCGAGGTTGCCACCGCCACGGTGGAGCGTCGCCGCCGCATGCGCGAGTACCTGCCCGTGGGCACGGTGCAGAAGGCGGTCTTCGAGGCCGCCCCCGGTGGCGGCTACCGCACCATCCTGCACATGATGGCCGATGACGGCATGCGGCACGAACTGCCCCTGGGCGAGGCCGAAGTGGCGTCCGCGTTGGTCGCCTATTGCCTGAGCCGCAAAGTCCCGCTGCCCGCCGACGCGGACAAGTTCCTGCAGGTCATCAACGACCACATGGCCTTGATGATCATGATGGATGTCGAGAAGGGCAAAACGCGAAAGGCGTCGGCGGCCCGCAAGCCGACCAGCACCGCCGGTTGATCGGCCTGCCGCGCAGACCGCCCGCCGGATAGGGGGGGACGAGGGGGCTTCACCCCGCCCGTTGGTAGCACCAGACATGGGCCGGCGGCACGTTGCGCAGGGCGTGACCGGCGAGGCGCGCGGTCAGGCCCCACGCCCGCAACCGCTTCGCCGGCACGGGCGAGCTGAAACCATAGGTGAACTGGACGAAGATCCCGGTCGCATCCATCAGGTCGAACGCCGCCGTCAGGATGCATTCCTGCTGGTCCGCCGGGAAGGTCAGGATCGGCAGGCCGGAGACGACCGCGGACACCCGGCGGTCGCCAAGCCCCGCATCGCGCAGAAGCCGCCCCATTTCCTGTGCGTCGCCCTTCAGGACATGGGCCGCCGGGAACCGTTCCCGCAGAATGCGGTGGAAGATCGGGTCGCGTTCGATGACGACCAGTCGGTCCGGCTCGACGCCATGCGCGACAAGGCCCTCGGTCAGGGCGCCGGTTCCGCCCCCCAGTTCCACCACCAGGTCGCCGTCCAGTGGAACCTGCGCCGCCATGGTGGCGGCGAGGTCGCGTCCGCTTGGCACCACCGCCGCCACCTTGAGCGGTGAGCGCAGCCATTTGGTGAAGAACAGCAAGCTGTCCTGGAAGCGCCGGGCGGGTTCGCCACGCGCATGCAGGGTGCCGCGTTGCTGGAGTCCCGACCTCATCGTGTCCGATCCTGCCAGGGATGGTGCGTAATCAAGACTGAACACGCAAAGGGAGCAATCGTCACCCGCGGGCCACGACCTGCTGGCGTTGCTCGCCCAGTCCCTGGATGCCGAGACGCATGACGTTGCCTTCGCGCAGGAACACCGGCGGCTTCTGACCGCTGCCCACCCCGGGCGGCGTGCCCGTGGTGATGATGTCGCCCGGCATCAGCGTCATGAACTGGGATACGTAGCTGACGAGGAACGGCACCTGGTAGACCATGGTTCGGGTGGACCCGTCCTGGTACCGCTTTCCGTCCACCTCCAGCCACAGGGCCAGATTCTGCGGATCCGGCACCTCGTCCTTGGTGACCAGCCAGGGGCCGACCGGGCCGAAGGTGTCGTAGCTCTTCCCCTTGGTCCATTGGCCGGCGCGCTCGAGCTGCCAGGACCGTTCGGAGACGTCGTTCACCACGCAGTAGCCGGCCACATGGTCCATGGCCTGGGCTTCGGTCACGTGGCGGGCGACGGTGCCGATCACGACGCCCAGCTCGACCTCCCAGTCCAAACGGGTGGAGCCCGGCGGAAGCACCACGGCGTCGTTCGGGCCGCAGATGCAGGTGCTGGCCTTCAGGAAGAAGATGGGCTCGGGCGGAACCTGCATGTTCGCTTCGGCCGCGTGGTCGGCGTAGTTGAGGCCGATGCCGATCAACTTGCCGATTCCCGACACGGGCGGGCCGATCCGGGGCGAGCCGGTGACCGCCGGCAGGGTGGCGGGGTCGATGGCCGCAAGTCGGGCGAGAGCATCCGGCGCCAGTTGTGCCCCGGTGATATCGGGGATCACCCGTGACAGGTCGCGGACCGTACCGCCTGCATCCAGCAGACCAGGCTGTTCGTGTCCCGGCAATCCGTAGCGCAGCAGTTTCATACGTGATGATTTCCAAAGGTTCGTGCCTTGGCAAAATGACCGATTGCCGGGCCCTTGGAAAGGATTTCGGGGCGGGCGCATCGATCTCGTCGGGATAAGCGAGGTGCGGTTACGTCCTTCGTCCCGGTGTTCGACGGCACCCGTCCCCCCATATGTTCTGGACCGGCGGTTCGGCCGGCCCTTTCAGGAAGGCTCCATGATCCGCACTGCCATGTCCGTGCTTGCGCGGGGGTCGTCGCTTCGGCAGCGCGCCCTGGTCATCGCCGGGTGGACCATCATCGCCGCCGGTGTCCTGGTCTCGCCGCTGCCTGGTCCGGGCGGGATTCCCGTCATGCTGGTGGGGGCCATGGTGCTGCTGCGCAATTCACCGTCCGCACGACGCAGCTATGTCCGGTGGAAACGGCGCAAGCCCGCCTGGTTCGCCCCGGCGGAGCGGTTCCTGCGCCGGAACAAGCGGCGCACCGGTGCGGGTTGAGCGTCGCGGCGCATCCAACCCCATGGAGAGGCTGGACAAGGCGCCCCCGCTTCGCTATTGCCCGCCCCCGCGCATAGGGGGGCAGGGCCCTTGAAGACAGCGAATTCCGTTCTTTCCGGCTACGGCACCACCGTCTTCGAGGTGATGTCGCGGTTGGCCGTGCAGCACCAGGCCATCAACCTCGGTCAGGGCTTTCCCGACGACCGCGGGCTTCCGGACCTGCTCAAGGCGGGGGCGGACGCCCTGACGGACGGCTGGAACCAGTACCCGCCGATGATGGGCGTGCCCGATCTGCGCAAGGCGGTGGCCGACCATGCCCGCCGTTTCTATGGGTTGGACGTGGATTGGCAGGGGGAGGTGATGGTCACCTCCGGCGCCACCGAGGCCCTGGCCGCCTGCCTGTTCGGCCTGATCGAGCCCGGCGACGAAGTCGTGCTGTTCGAGCCGCTGTACGACAGCTATGTGCCGATCATCCGGCGTGCGGGCGGGATTCCGAAGTTCGTCACCCTGCGCCCGCCGTCCTGGGGGTTCACGGAGGCGGATCTGGCCGCCGTGTTCTCGGCGCGGACCAAGCTGGTGCTGCTGAACAACCCGTTGAACCCGGCTGCCAAGGTCTTCAGCCGGGACGAGTTGGAACTGCTGGCCCGCTTCGTCCGCGACTTCGACTGCTACGCCGTCTGCGACGAGGTGTACGAACACCTCGTGTTCGACGGACGGCCGCACATCCCCCTGATGGCCCTGCCCGGTATGCGCGACCGGTGCCTGCGCATCGGTTCGGCCGGCAAAACCTTTTCCCTGACGGGGTGGAAGGTCGGGTATGTGACCGCGGCGGCCACGCTGCTGCAACCGGTCGCCAAGGCGCACCAGTTCCTGGTGTTCACGACGCCGCCCAACCTCCAGACGGCCGTCGCCCACGGATTGAACATGCCCGACGCCTACTTCTCCGGCCTTGCGGCCGAGATGCAGCGCCGACGCGACCGGCTGGCCCGTGGTTTGGCCGACATCGGTTTCGGCGTGCTGCCGGCCGATGGTACCTATTTCGTGGTCTGCGACATCCGCCCGTTGGCGAACGGCATGGACGACGCGTCCTTCTGCGAACACATCACCGTCGAGGCCGGGGTTGCCGCCATTCCGGTCGGCGCCTTCTACGTTCAGGAGCGCGTCGACCACTGCGTCCGGTTCTGCTTCGCCAAACAGGACTCCGTGCTGGACGGCGCGATCGAGCGTCTGACACGCCATTTCAAGGCATCCGCGTGACCGGCGATGTTCCCGGCGGGCGCCGGATGCCGCATGGCGGCCGCGTGCCCGTATCTGCCATAGTGCCCGCAGGTTGTGACAACCCTTCTTTGATGGTCCTCGCTTTACCATGACGCGTCCGTTCTGGCTTGCGCTTGCCGCCGGCGTCTGCCTCACCTCCGTTGCCCTCGCCCAGGATGCGTCATTCGAGATCACGGCCCGCGAGGTGGTGGCCGAACGCGACCGGCCGCAGGCGTGCTTTTCCTTTTCCGAGCGGCTGCTCCGGCCCGGGCTGGTGCGGTACGGGCGCTACGTGCAGGTCGAGCCGGCCGTGCCGGTCGAAACGGTGGTCCGGGACCGGTCGCTGTGCATCGAAGGCCTCGCCCACGGGACCACATACAAGCTGACACTGAAGGAGGGGCTGCCGTCCGCCTCCGGCCGCGCCCTGGCGCAGCCGGTCGAGGAGACGGTGGAGGTGCCGAACCGCCAGCCTGCGCTCGCATTCCGCGGTACGGGCTATGTTCTGTCCCAGATCGGCCCGGAAGGGCTGCCGCTGCGCAGCGTCAATGTCGCCAAGGCCCGTCTGCAGATCCTGCGGATCAAGGACAGGAACCTGGTGGAGCGGATCTATTTCGGCCGCCTGTCGCAGTCGATGAGCGAATACGACATCGGCGAGCTGATCGACAAATCCGCCGAACAGGTGTGGCAGGGCGAAATGGCGATCGAGGGCGGGCGCAACGTCCCTGCGGTCACGCCCTTTCCGATCGAGGCCGTCCTCGGCGGCCTGGAGCCGGGCGTCTATATCGCCGTGGCCGCCAATGCCGAGACGCCGAACCAGGGATGGCAGGGCAGGGCCAGCCAGTGGTTCATCGTGTCCGACCTCGGCCTGACCACATTCGAGGGCGGGGACGGGCTGCTGGTTTTCGCGCGCAGCATTGCCAGCGGCGAGCCGCTGGCCAATGCCGAACTGCGCCTTCTGGCCCGCAGCGGCCGTGAACTGGGCAAGGCCGAGACAGGCCCGGACGGAACGGCCCGGTTCGATTCCACCGCGGTCGGCGGGGCCGGCGACGCGGCGCCCCAGGCGCTGTTCGCCCATGGTCCGTCCGGCGCCTTCTCTTTCCTGGACATGGGCCAACCCGCCTTCGACCTGACGCGTCGCGGGGGCGACGGGCGCGAAGCGCCCGGCGCGCGCGATGCGTATGTCTTTGCGGACCGCGGCACCTACCGCCCGGGCGAGACGGCGCACCTCACCGTTCTGTTGCGCGACGCCGACGCAAAGGCGGTGCCTGGCCAGACCCTGACGCTTCGCCTCGTCCGGCCGGACGGCCAGGAGGTTCTGCGTCGCGAGGTCCCCGACGCCGGTGCCGGCGGCCATGCGGTGTCGCTGACACTGCCGGCCACGGCCATGCCCGGCCGCTGGACGGTGGCGGTGCACGTCGATCCCGCCCGGCCGCCCGTCGGCCACGTGGGCCTGGCGGTGGACGATGTGGCGCCCGCCCTGCTGGAGCTGGCCCTTACCCCTGGGAACGCCACTCCCGGAAGTGGCCCTGCCGCCGGACAGGCCGATGCCCGTCCCACGCTGCAACCCGGCGCCGGATTGCCCCTGGACATCGAGGCCCGTCACATCCATGGGGCCGCCGGGTCCGGGCTGCCGGGTGAACTGTCGATGCTGCTGCGCCCCGCGGAGACCCCGTTCCCGCAGTTCGCCGGGTTCCAATTCGGGTTGGTCCAGGAGGAGCCGGAACCGCGCCGCCAGGACTTGCCCGGCTTCACCACGGACGCCCGGGGGCGGGCCCGTGTCCAAATCGCATTGGATGGCCGGCCCGAGACCTCGCGGCCGCTCGAAGCCGTTCTCCGGGCCGTGGTCTACGACGTCGGCGGACGTCCCGCCGGCCGCGAGCTGGTGCTGCCGGTCCGGTCGCATCCCGTTTTCATCGGCATCCGGCCGCGGTTCGACGGGGATGGCGTTCCCGATGGCGCGACCGCCGGGTTCGATGTGATCGCCGTATCCCCCGATGGTGCGCGCGTGGCCCTGCCCGCACTCCGCTACGAGGTCTTCGAGGAGGCGTTCGAGTTCTCCTGGTTCGAGGCCGGGGGCCGTTGGGACTACAAGCGTGTGGTCACGGACCGGCGGGTCGGTGGCGGCGATCTCGCGGTGGCCGCGGATGCGCCGGCGGTCGTGGAGCAGACCGTCGCCGCCGGCCGCTACAGGATCGAGGTCTTCGACCCGCAGACGGGGGCGGCCACCAGCGTCCGTTTCGCCGCCGGCTGGTGGGCGCAGCCCTTGCCCAGCGACAAGCCGGACCAGGTGGACGTGGTGGCGATGATGCCCGCCTACAAACCGGGGCAGTCGGCCTGGGTCTATGTCCGCCCGCCGTACCAGAGCCAGGTTCTTCTGGCGCTCGCCGACCGCAATGTCCGGCAGGTGCTGACGCGGCAGATGGGACCCGAAGGCGGTTTCTTCGAGATTCCGGTTTCCGAGGACTGGATGCCCGGCATCAACGTTGTCGCCACCGCCTTCGCGGTCGGCGAACCGTCGGCACGGGCGATACCCCGCCGTGCCATCGGCATGGGCTGGATCGGGCTGGACCCGGCACCGCGCGTGCTGTCCGTCGGAATCGATGCGCCTGCGCAGGTGCGTCCGCGCGCACGGGCCGACGTGTCCGTGCGCGTCGACGGTGCGGAGCCCGGCGCGACGGTGATGGCCACCCTGACCGCGGTGGACGGGGCGGCCCTGGGGACCTCCGGCGAGACCGCGCCGGAACCGGTCGACCATTTCCTCGGCCGCCGCCGGCTGGGGGTCGAGATCCGCGACCTCTACGGCCGTCTGGTGGAGCCCGCGGAAACGCGGACGCGCACCCGTGCGGCCGGTGGGCGGGCACGGCCCGCCGTGGCGCCAACGGCCCGGCGGCAGGGGACGATCATTTCGCTGTTCTCGGGCGTGGTCCGGGTCGGCGACGACGGAATGGCCCGCATCCCGCTCGATCTGCCGGATTTCGACGGCCGGCTGCACCTGATGGCGATGGCGTGGAGCGGCGACAAGGTCGGCCAGGCCGAAACCTCCATCGAGGTTCGTGACCCGGTCGTGGCGGATCTGGTGCTGCCGCGCTTTCTGGCGCCCGGCGACACGGCGCGGGTCCAGTTGAACCTGCGCAATGTGTCGGGGCCGGTCGGCGACTACACGGTGTCGCTCGAAGCGGCGGACGGGCTGACGGTTGCGGACGGCCGGATCCGGGTGGTGGGTCTGACCCGGGGCAAGCAGGTTGCGGTCACCCGGGAGCTGCAGGCCGGTCAAGCCGGTGCCGGCGACCTGCGCCTGATGGTGACGGCACCCGATGGATCGGTGCTCGAGCGCCGTTACACGCTTCCGGTCCGTCCGCCGGAGCCGACGGTGCTGCGCCGCGCCGCCGGCCGCCTGCAGCCCGACCAGCGCTTCACCCCGACCGCCGAGTTGGCCGAAGGCTTGCGCCCGGAAACGGTGAGCATGGCGGCTTCGGTCGGTCCGGGTCCGCTGTTGGGGCTTCCCGGTGTGTTGGCCGATCTCGACCGGTACGCTTACGGCGCTGCGGACCAAGTGGGTGCGCGCGCGCTGCCGTTGATGGGAATGCTCGACACCGCCGCGGAATTGGGATTGGGCACCGAGCCGCAGTTGCGGGAACGGGTGCAGCGCTCGGTCGACCGGCTGGCCGGCCTCCAGCGTCCGGACGGCGCCTTCGCCCTGTGGTCGCCCCGTGGGCCGGCCGAACGTTGGCTCACCGCGTTTGCCGTGGACGTCCTCGGTCGGGCGCGGCAGTCCGGTTACCAAGTGTCGGAAGCGGCGATCCGCCAGGGCCAGGAATGGCTGACCCGTATGCTGGACAACAGTTGGGTCGAGCCGACCGAGGTGCCCGCCCGCGCCTATGCCTACTATGTGCTGGCCCGGTCCAAGGCGATCGAGGCCCCGCCCGTGCGGTTCTTCGCCGAAACCTACGGTCAGCAGTTGCAGACCGACCTCGCCCGCGCCCAGGTGGCGGCCGCCTTTGCCCATCTGGGCGATGCACGGCGGGCACAGCAGTTCGCCGAACAGATCCAGCTGCGCCGGACCGCCGTGTACGGCGTCCGGGATTACGGCTCGACCCTGCGCGATGTGGCCGCGGCCTATGTGGTCCTGGCGGAAAGCAACGCCCTCCCGGCGGACCGCCTGACCCGGCTGGCCGAGCAGTTGGCGGCGCTTGCCGGCGAGACACCGGTCTACAGCGCGCAGGAGGCCGGTTGGCTGCTGCGGGCGGCCCGGCTGGTGGCCGAACGCGGGGGTGAGATGCAGCTTGCGGTCAACGACCAGCCCGCGACGGTTTTGAACCGTCCCCTCTATCGGCGGCTCGACCCGTCGGCCCCGGCGCTCGACGTGGTGAACGCGGGGCAGCAAACCCTCAACCAGATGGTCACCGTCGTCGGTGTGCCGCAGGACCCGCTGTCCGCGGACCGCAACGGCATGGCGGTCGAGCGCCGGATCCTGGACATGACCGGCAAGCCCGCCGACCTGTCGAAGGTGAAGCGGAACGACCTGCTGGTGGTTGTGCTGGAAGGAAGCGGCAACGAGGGTGAGGTGCACCAGGCCCTGATCGTCGACCGTTTGCCCGCCGGTTTCGAGGTCGAGGCGGTGCGGGTCGCGGGCAGCGCGCAACTCGGGGGTCTGTCCTGGTTGGGCGAATTGAGCGAGGCCCAGCATGTCGACTACCGGGACGACCGTTTCGTTGCCGCGGTCGAGCTGGGGCCGCTTTCGCCGACCTTCCGGCTGGTCTACGTGGTGCGGGCCGTGACGTCCGGCGACTATGCGCTGCCGGCGACCCAGCTCGAAGACGCATGGCGTCCGACGCTGTTCGCCCGCGGCACGCCGGGCCGCGTCAGAATCGTCGACTGAGCGGTGGGGGGCGGGCCGGGACGGCCCGCCGCGCGCGCGTGATCCCCGCCGCCATCGCCGCGCCGGCAGCGACGGTTCCGGCATGGAAGGCCGGTCCGTCGCCCACGGTGAGCGTGCCGACAAGGACGAGGGCTAGGACGCAGAGCCCCACGGCCACGATCGCACGGTCGGTCATTGCGGCATTCCCCTTGCCGGGCAGCGGATGCCGTCAGAATGGCGCAGCCGCCGGCCGTGGACCGCGTGGCAGCCTGTCGCCGTGCCAGCCTGCCGCAGCGCGTGGCCGTCCTGCCGGGGTCGGATGTCAGATCAGGGCAAGCCAGGTGGCTTCGCGGCCCTTGTCCGTCCCGGCGACGCGCATACGGACGCGCTGACCCGGCCGCAACTGCATCAGTCCGCAGCGGCGCAGCATGCTTTTGTGGACGAAGACGTCCTTGCCGCCGTCGTCCGCCGTGACGAAGCCGAAACCCTTGTCCGTCTTGAACCACTTCACATTGCCCGACAACTCGGCGGCCGGGCTCGGCGCAGCCGCGTGGACGGGGCCGGATACGAGGTCGTCGCAGCCCGGGTCGTCCGGATGGGGCGGGTCATCCTGTGGAGTCGGGGCGGACACGCATGGGCTCCCGGTCGTCGGGGGTCGGGGCGGCCGAATCCACACCTTTGTTCCACGCCTGTGCAAATGATTTTCGCGTCATGGTATTTTTTGCGCACTGGAACCCTGGATCCTGTCGCTGTATCTCGAAGTGGAAAAGAAAGCCGGCCAAGCACCGGGCCGCGCATAAGGGGAGGTCCGTCGATGACTGCGTTCGCAACACCTCAGGCCGCCGACCCGATTTGGCTGAAGACCTACCCGGCCGGCCTGGATTGGAGGGCCGAGATCCCGGTGCGTCCGGCAACCGATCTGCTGGACGAAACCGTCCGGGCCTATGGCGACCGCCCGTTCCTGGACTTCCTGGGCAAGAAGTACCGGTACCGTGAAATTGCCGGGCTGGTGGACCGTTTCGCGACGGGCCTGCAGCGCATCGGCCTGCGCAAGGGCGACAAGGTCGGCCTGTTCCTGCCGAACACCCCCTACTACGTGATCGCCTATTTCGGCATCCTGCGGGCCGGCGGCATCGTCGTGAACTTCAACCCGCTCTACGCCGACCGCGAGGTCAAGCACCAGATCGACGACGCGCAGGCGAAGATCATGGTGACGCTCGACCTCGACGTGGTGCTGGGCAAGCTCCAGCGCATGCTGGGTCAGACGGTGCTGGAGAAGATCATCGTCTGCCCCATGGCCCATGTGCTGCCGTTCCCCAAGAACCTGCTGTTCCCCCTGGTCAAGCGCAAGGAGTTGGGCTCCGTTCCCAACGACGGCCGCCACCTGTCCTTCAAGGACATCATCGCCAATGACGGCAAGCCGGCGAAGGTGGCCATCGACCCGGGCGAGGATGTGGCGGTGCTGCAGTACACCGGCGGCACCACCGGCCTGCCCAAGGGGGCCATGCTGACCCACGCCAACATCTATGCCAACACCGTCCAGTGCACGGACTGGTTCCCGGGTGCACGGCTGGGCGAGGAGCGGATGCTGGGCGTGCTGCCCTTCTTCCACGTCTTCGCCATGACGGCGGTGATGAACCTGTCCATCCGCCTGGGGGCGGAGATCATCATGTTGCCCAGGTTCGAGTTGGATACCGTGATGGAGACCATCGCGGGCAAGAAGCCGACGCTGTTTCCCGCGGTGCCGACCATCTACACGGCGATCCTCAATCATCCCAAGTGCGCGCAGTACGACCTGTCGTCGATCCGCATGTGCCTTTCGGGGGGCGCGCCGCTGCCGGTCGAGACCAAGAACGCGTTCGAAAAGAACACCGGTTGCCGGCTGGTGGAGGGCTACGGCCTGTCGGAAGCGTCGCCCGTGACGAACTGCAACCCCATCGACGGGGTGAACAAGACCGGGTCCATCGGCCTGCCGTTGCCCGGGACAAGCGTTGAAATCGTGAGCCTGGAGGACGGTGTCACGGTGCTGCCGCCGGGCGAGCGGGGCGAGTTGTGCGTGCGCGGGCCGCAGGTCATGAAGGGCTATTGGAACAAGCCCGAGGAAACCGAGCGGACGCTGCGCAACGGGCGCCTGCATACCGGCGATGTCGCCTACATGGACGAGGACGGCTACGTCTTCATCGTCGACCGGATCAAGGACATGATCCTGTGCTCCGGCTACAACGTGTATCCGCGCAATGTGGAAGAAGCGATCCTGCAGCACCCGTCCGTGGCCGAGGTCATTGTGGGCGGGATCCCCGACGAGTACCGCGGCCAGACGGTGAAGGCCTGGGTCCGGTTGAAGGAGGGCGCGGCCCTGACCCAGAATGAGCTGATCGCCTTTCTCGAGGACAGGCTTTCGAAGATCGAGCAGCCGAAGTTTGTGGAATTCCGCAGCGAACTGCCCAAGACCCTCATTGGCAAGCTCGACCGCAAGGCCCTCTTGCAGGAGGAAGCCGCCAAGTCGGGCAAGGCGTAAGGCATCGTGGCGGGGTGGCCGGAACCGCGCGCCGCCCCGCTGTCCAACTGCTCCCAGGGGGTGCAGGGCGGGTGCGGTAGGACCTGCCTAGCTTGTGAAATCCGCCCGGTTCTGCTAGTTTCAATCGTTAGAAGGTGTGGGTGTTTGTCCGCACCACGGGATCTCCGGCCCTAAAGGGTGTCACCCACGGGCTTGGCAAGCGAGGCAACCATGTCGGGTCTCATCGTGCATCCGGTGCAGGCGGCCTTGGACGAAATCCGGGCGCGCGCGAATGCGCAAATGAACGCCACGCGGGAGGCCATTCGTTCCAACGACGCCGTGGTCCAGCAGGGCCAAAATCTCTTCCAATCCATGAAGAAGAACATGCAACATTCGCTGACGGCGAAGGTTGACCTTCTGGCCTGACTGGGCGGCGTTGATCGGCCGAATGGACCGTTTGTCAGGGCCCTGCCGGTAAACCCCGTCGTTCCCGGATCGTGAACCAAGCTGGACCGAGCCTGTTGGCTCCGGCGATCTTTGCCGTGATGCCCAGAGGCTTGGTTCATGAGTTCCGATTTTGGCCTGCCACCCTGGCTGGTTTCCGCGATCATTCTCCTGATTGCGCTCGCCGCCGGTCTGCTGGCCCATGGCGCCGTGACGGCCGTGATCAGGGAAGTCCTCACCCGCCACCCCGCACCCGTATTGCGCCCCCTGCTGCATCGTCTTGATGCACCGGCACGGGCCGTGTTCATGCCCGCCGCGGCCCTGGCCGCCCTGCCATCGGCGAGCTTGAGCCCCCGCATCGAAGACAGCGTGGTCCGGGTTTTGGGCGTCTGGCTGGTGGCGGCGCTGGGCTGGACGCTGGTGCGGGCGACGGACGCGATCTTCGACGCCTATCTCCACCGCGGCCAGCCGGACACCGCCGACATTGATGTCCGGCGTCGGCGCACGCGCTTGGCGGTGTTCCGCCAGTTCGCGATGGCCGGCATCGTCCTTGTCACGATGGGGCTGGTCCTGACCGCCATTCCGGCCGTGCGGAACATCGGCCTGTCGCTGTTCGCATCCGCGGGCGTGGCGGGCCTGGTGGTCGGCATGGCGGCGCGGCCGGCCGTGGCGAACTTCATCGCCGGCCTCCAGATCGCCATGACACAGCCCATCCGGATCGGGGACGCGGTGCTGGTCGAGGGGGAGTTCGGCTTCATCGAGGACATCGGCGCAGCCTTCGTCGTCCTCCGGACCTGGGATCAGCGCCGGATGGTGGTGCCGCTGGCCTATTTCCTGGAGAAGCCGTTCCAGAACTGGACCCGCCAAGCGCCGGAGCTGCTCGGCGAGGTCAAAATCCATACCGACTACGCGGTGCCGGTCGATGCGGTCCGGGCCCGCGTGCACGAGATCCTGAAGTCGTCGCCGCTTTGGGATGGCCGGGTCTGGGGTCTCCAGGTCTCGGACCTGAAGGAGCGGTCCGTGGAATTGCGCGCCCTGGTCAGCGCCCGCAACGCCGGCGATGCCTGGGACCTGCGCTGCCATGTGCGCGAACAGCTGCTGAAGTTCCTGCGCGAGGAGTGCCCAGACTGTCTGCCGCGGGTTCATGTGGCATTCGACCGCGAGACCGGGGCGTTCGCGGGGCGGGCGGCGGAGGGGTGCCGGGCGGCGTGAACCGCCAAGGCGACCCGTGCCGATCCTGGTTTCCGGGTTGTGGCGCCCGGAACCTGCCCCACCGGCCGGGGCTTCGGAGTCCTCTTGTCAGGGCGGAGCGATGCCCTTACCTTTACGTAAACGTAAACAGGCTGCCCGCAGTCAAGACGGGCGCCGCCGGGGAGGGGATCGTCGAACCATGCCGGATGCGGCGCAGGCGCGGACCTACACGATCGGCGAGCTGTCCCGTGAGCTCGGCCTGACGGCGCGCTCGATCCGCTTCTACGAGGACGAGGGGCTGCTCTCCCCCGGACGCGACGGCCAGAACCGTGTCTATACCCACGCCGACCGTGGGCGCCTGCTGCTGATCTGCCGGGGCAAGCGTCTTGGTTTCTCGCTCCGGGAGATCAAGGGATTCCTCGACCTGTACGAGGCCGATCCCGAACAGCGCGAGCAAATGCGTTTCCTGAAGGAGCGGTGCCGCGAGCGGATCGAGGCACTGGAAGGGCAACTTCGCGATGTGCAGCTGACGCTGGCCGAGCTGCGCGAGGTCGAACGCCAGATCGATGAACACCTGTCCCCCCGCGCCGCCCGGCCCCGGACGGTGTACCCGGAGGATGCCGCCTAGGATCCGAACAACCGCCGCCCGAACCCCGGCGACCCAGCCAAGGAGCCAAACGCATGCGCAACGTCGTGATCGCGGGCTATGCCCGTTCCCCCTTCCACTTTGCGAACAAGGGGGCGCTGACCAAGGTCCGGCCGGACGACATGGTGGCGGCCGTCGTGAAGGCCCTGGTTGAACGCACGGGCGTCGATCCCGGCGACATCGAGGATCTGATCCTCGGCAATGCCTTCCCGGAAGGCGAGCAGGGCTTCAACATGGCCCGGAACGTCGTCTTCCTGGCGGGCCTGCCCAAGTCGGTGGCCGGCACCACGGTCAACCGCTTCTGCGGCTCGTCCATGCAGTCGATCCACATGGCGGCCGGCGCCATCCAGTTGGGGGCCGGCGAGGCGTTCATCTGCGCGGGCGTGGAAAGCATGACCCGCATCCCGATGGGCGGCTTCAACCCGATGCCGAACCCCACCCTCGCGACCAACACCGCCGCCTACATCTCGATGGGCCAGACGGCTGAGAATCTGGCGAGCCGCTACCAGATCACCCGCCAGGACCAGCAGGCGATGGCGGTCGACAGCCATCGCAAGGCCGCCGCCGCGCAGGCCGCCGGCAAGTTCGCCGACGAGATCGTCGCCATCGACGGCGTGACCGCCGACGGCTGCATCCGCCCCGACACCACCCAGGAGGCCCTGTCCGGCCTGAAGCCGGCCTTCAGCACCGAAGGCACGGTGACCGCCGGCACCTCCTCGCCACTGACCGACGGCGCCTCGGCCACGCTCGTCACGTCCGAGGAGTACGCCAAGGCCCATGGCCTGAAAATCCTGGCGCGCATCCGCTCGGTCGCGGTTGCCGGCTGCGACGCCGAGATCATGGGCATCGGTCCGGTCCCGGCGACGCAGAAGGCGTTGCAGCGTGCCGGTCTGCAGGTCAAGGACATCGACATCGTCGAGCTGAACGAGGCCTTCGCCGCCCAGGCGTTGGCCTGTGTCCGCGATCTCGCGATCCCCATGGACAGGATCAACCTGGATGGCGGCGCGTTGGCGCTCGGCCATCCGCTGGGTGCCACCGGTGCCCGCATCACCGGCAAGGCGGCCGCGCTGCTCAAGCGCGAAGGCAAGCAGTTCGCACTGGCCACCCAGTGCATCGGCGGCGGCCAGGGTATCGCCACCGTCCTCGAAGCGGTCTGAACGGAAGCGGCCCGGCGGGACCATCCCGCCGGGCCCCCAGCGGGCCCGCACCGGGTCCGGCAAGACCGAACACAGGAAATTCAGGGAGCGAAACCCATGGAAATCAAGTCCGTCGCCGTGATCGGGGCCGGTCTGATGGGCAGCGGCATCGCCGCCCATGTCGCGAACGCCGGCGTGCCCGTGCTGCTGCTGGACATCGTGCCGGACGCGGCCAGGAACGGGAACGACCGCAGCGTCGTCGCCCGCACCGCGATCGAGAGGATGCTGAAGGCCGATCCGGCCCCGTTCATGCATCCCCGGAACGCCAAGCTCGTCACCCCCGGCAACATCGAGGACGATCTGGAGAAGTTGGCCGGCGTCGATTGGATCGTCGAGGCGGTTGTCGAGAACCCGCAGATCAAGTCCGACATCTACGCCCGCGTGGACAAGCATCGGAAGCCGGGCTCCATCGTCTCGTCCAACACGTCGACGATCCCGCTGAACATCCTGGTCGAAGGCCAGTCCGATGCGTTCAAGCGCGACTTCTGCGTCACCCACTTCTTCAACCCGCCGCGCTACATGCGCCTGCTGGAGGTGGTGAAGGGGCCGGACACCCGTGCCGACGCCGTGGAGGCGGTCAGCCGGTTCGGCGACGTGGCATTGGGCAAGGGCGTGGTCGCGTGCAAGGACACGCCCGGCTTCATCGCCAACCGCATCGGCACCTTCTGGGTCGAGACAGCCTTCAACGCCGCGCTGGACTTGGGCCTGACGGTCGAGGAGGCGGACGCCGTCGGCAGCCGACCGATGGGCATCCCCAAGACCGGCGTCTTCGGCCTGATGGATCTGGTCGGCATCGACCTGTCGCCGTTGCTGGCGCAGAGTTTCCTGCGCACGCTGCCCAAGGACGACGCCTACCGTACGATCCACCGGGACAGCCCCCTCGTCACGCGGATGATCGCCGAGGGCTTCACCGGCCGGAAGGGCAAGGGCGGCTTCTACCGCCTGAACAAGGCTGCGGACGGCAGCCGGGTCAAGGAAGCGCTCGACCTCCGGACCGGCCAGTACCGTCCGTCCGAGAAGGCGCGCCTGGACAGCGCGTCCGTCAAGGGCCTGAAGGCGCTGGTGGAACATCCCGACAAGGGCGGCCGGTTCGCCTGGGCGGTGCTGTCGCAGACCCTGTCCTACGCCGCCGATCTGGTGCCGGATATCGCCGACGACATCCATGCCGTGGACGAGGCCATGCGCCTGGGCTACGCGTGGAAGTCCGGCCCGTTCGAGATGATCGACCAGCTGGGCACCGGCTGGTTCGCCGAGAAGTTGGCGGCCGAGGGCCGACCCATCCCGAAGATGCTGAAGGTTGCGAACGGCCGGCCCTTCTACAAGACCGAGAACGGCAAGCTGTTCTTCCTCGGCACCGGCGGCGAATACCAGGAGCTGAAGCGCCCCGAGGGCGTGCTGCTTTTGGCCGATATCAAGCGCGGGTCGAAGCCGGTGGCCAAGAACGGCTCGGCCGCGCTGTGGGACATCGGGGACGGCGTGCTGTGCCTTGAGTTCACGTCCAAGATGAACGCGCTCGACGCCGACATCATGGCGATGCTGGGCAAGGCGACGGACCTGATCGGCGAAGGCAAGGGTCCGCACAAGGCGCTGGTCATCTACAACGAGGGCAGCAACTTCTCGGTCGGCGCCAACCTGGGCCTGGCCCTGTTCGCCGTGAACATCGCCATGTGGCCGGTGGTGGAGGAGGGGATCGCCCAGGGCCAGCAGGCCTACAAGGCGCTCAAGTACGCGCCATTCCCCTCGGTCGCGGCCCCGTCCGGCATGGCGTTGGGGGGTGGGTGCGAGATCCTGATGCACTGCTCGGCGGTGCAGGCGCACGCCGAAACGTACACCGGCCTGGTGGAGGTCGGCGTGGGCGTGGTCCCGGGCTGGGGCGGCTGCAAGGAGCTGATCGCCCGCTACAACGCGAACCCGAAGCGGCCGGGCGGGCCGATGCCGCCGGTCGCCAAGGCGTTCGAGGTGATCGGCACGGCCAAGGTCTCGAAGTCCGCGGCGGAGGCCAAGGAGCTGGGCTTCCTGCGCCCGGACGACGGCATCACCATGAACCGCGACCGGCTGCTGTTCGACGCCAAGCGCAAGGCGCTGGCCCTGCTCGACGGCTACAAGCCGCCCGAGCCGGTGGAGATCCGCCTGCCCGGTGCCACGGGCAAGGCGGCGCTGATGCTGGCGGTCCGGGACTTCGCCGCCCAGGGCAAGGCGACGCCGCATGACGTCGTGGTGTCGGAGGCGCTGGCCACGGTCCTGACCGGCGGCGAAGGGGCCGACTGGACGGTGCCGGTCAAGGAGGACGACCTTCTGGATGCCGAACGCGCGGCATTCATGACGCTGCTGAAAACGCCGGGCACCGTGGCGCGGATCGAGCACATGCTCGAGACCGGCAAGCCCCTCAGGAATTGATTTCGGGCAGGAGGATACGAGGATGCCGACCTACAAGGCGCCGCTTGAGGACATCCGCTTCGTCCTGCACGAGCTGCTGGGCATGGAGCGTCTGACGAAGCTTCCGGGATACGGGGACGCCAGCCCCGAGCTGGTCGACCAGATCCTGGAGGAGGCGGCCAGGTTCATGGAAAGCGAACTGTTCCCGCTCAACCAGTCGGGCGACGAGGAGGGCTGCCACTACGAGAACGGCGTTGTCCGCACGCCCAAGGGCTTCAAGGAGGCCTACGACAAGTTCCGCGAGGCCGGCTGGACGTCGTTGGCCGCCGAACCCGAGTACGGCGGCCAGGGCCTGCCGCAGACCATCCACTTCGCCCTGTCGGAACTGATGAGTTCCGCCAACATGGCGTTCGGGATGTACCCCGGCCTCAGCTACGGGGCGTACGAGGCGCTTCTGCTCCACGGGACCGAGGAGCAGAAGCAAATCTACCTGCCCAAACTGGTCGACGGCACCTGGACCGGCACCATGTGCCTGACCGAGGCGCACTGCGGCACGGATCTGGGCATGATCCGGACCAAGGCCGTTCCGGTCGGCGATGGCAGCTACAAGATCACGGGCACGAAGATCTTCATCTCGGCCGGCGAGCACGATCTGGCCGACAACATCGTCCACCTGGTCCTGGCCAAGCTGCCGGACGCCCCTGCGGGCACGCGTGGCATCTCGCTGTTCGTGGTGCCGAAGTTCCTGCCGAAGGAACAGAACGGCACGTGGGTGGCGGGGGTCCGCAACGGGGTGATGTGCGGCTCCATCGAGCACAAGATGGGCATCAAGGCCTCGTCCACCGCCGTCCTCAACTTCGACGAGGCGGTGGGCTGGCTGGTGGGCAAGCCCCACGCCGGCATGAAGGCCATGTTCACGATGATGAACGCGGCCCGCCTGGGCGTGGGCTTCCAGGGACTGGGGGTCGCCGAAGTGGCCTACCAGAACGCCGTGGCCTATGCGAAGGACCGCCTGCAGGGCCGTTCCCTGACGGGCGCCAAGGCACCGGACAAGCCGGCCGATCCCATCATCGTCCACCCGGACGTCCGCAAGAACCTGATGTGGATCAAGGCCCTCAACGAAGGGGCACGGGCGCTCGGGCTCTGGGTCGGCACGCAGATCGACACCTACCTGAAGCACCCGGATCCGGCGGAGCGGCAGAAGGCCGAGGACTTCGTCGCCCTGATGACCCCTATCGTGAAGGCCTTCTTCACCGACTACGGGTTCGAGGCCACGGTCCGTGCGCAGCAGATGTACGGCGGCCACGGCTACATCCGGGAATGGGGGATGGAGCAGTTCGTCCGCGACGCCCGCATTGCCCAGATCTACGAGGGGGCGAACGCCATCCAGGCGCTGGATCTGGTGGGCCGCAAGCTGCCGGCGCACATGGGCCGCCTGCTGCGCACCTTCTTCCATCCCCTCGGCGCGGAGCTGGAGGAGGCCATGGCGGATCCGGCCATGGCGGCCTATGCGGGCCAGCTCGCCAAGGCCTATGGCCGGTTGCAGCAGGCCACGGCCTGGATCGCGCAGAAGGGCATGGCGAACCCGGAGGAAGCCGGTGCCGCATCCACCGACTACCTCAAGATGTTCGCGCTGGTGGCATTCGGGTGGATGTGGCTGCGCATGGCCAAGGTGGCGGCGGCCAAGCTGCCCCAGGCCGATGGGCGGGCGGGCTTCTACGACGCCAAGCTGAAGACGGCGGAGTTCTTCTATGCCCGCATCCTGCCCGAAACCTCCGCCCTGTTCGCGGGCATCATGTCCGGCGCCAAGCCGATGATGCAGATGGCCCCCGAGCAGTTCTGACCTCGGCCGTACGCACCGGTCCGGAACGGCCCGTCCGCCTCGCGCGGGCGGGCCGTTTCATTTCGCGGCGACTTGCCCGCGCCTGTGCGGGCGGGTGGCACGGACGGGTGGCATCGAATGGAGCGGCGTGTTTGACTGATGCCCGCTGGTGGTCCTGCCGGCATTGTCCAAGAACAATCAATCGGATGCCATGACCGACGCCCAGAACGCGCCTGCCAAGCCCGTGCACGCGGAACCCATTCCTGCGCCGAGGCGCTTCGAGTCCCGCCATTCGGGCACCTTCGGCGGCCGGAAGATCAGCTACCGCGCCATCGCGGGCGAGACGCACATCAAGGACGAGGCCGGCAAGCCGCGGGGCGCGATGTTCTCGACCTCCTATGTGGCCGAGGACGCGGGCGACGCCGCCAAGCGGCCGGTGACGTTCGTGTTCAACGGCGGCCCCGGATCCTCGTCCATGTGGTTGCACATGGGGATGCTGGGCCCGAAGCGCGTGGTCGTGCCGTCCGACGCCAGGAGCGCCGGCGCCCCGCCGTTCCCGGTGGTGGAGAACCTTCACTGCCCGTTGGACAGCACCGATCTGGTGTTCATCGATCCTGTCGGGACGGGCTTCAGCCGCCCGGTGGGCGAGGGCAAGGTCGAGGAGTTCTGGGGCCTCGATGTGGACGCCAAGTCCATCATCTCCTTCATCCGGACCTGGTTGACCGAGCACAAGCGCTGGAATTCGCCCCGCTATCTGGCCGGCGAGAGCTACGGGACCACCCGCGCCGTGGCGCTGGTCGAGCGCATGCATGGCGATTTCCAAGGCCTGGCCGTCAACGGCGTGCTGCTGATCTCGGCGATCGTCGATTTCCTGACCGCCCGCTTCGATCCCGGCAACATCATGCCCGAGATCGGCTATCTGCCGACCTATGCGGCAAGTGCGCTTTACCATGGCAAGGTGCAGGCGTCCGACCGCAACCGGTTCCTGGACGAGGTCCGCACCTTCGCCCGGACCGACTACGCCGCCGCACTTCTGTCCGGCGCCCAGCACGACCCGGCACGGCGGCGCGAGATCGCGGCCCGGATGGCACGCTACACCGGTCTTTCGGCCGAGTTCATCGAGCGCTGCAAGTTGCGCATCGAGCCGGCCCGCTTCCGCAAGGAGCTGCTGCGGGATCGGGGCCTGACCGTCGGCCGCTTCGATACGCGCTACACCGGCGTCGATCCCGACGAGGCGGGCGACGCGCCGGAGGCCGATGCCTCCAGCTACGCCATCGACACGGCCTATGTGGCGGCCATCAACGCCCATCTGGCCGAGCTGGGCGTCGAGATGGACCGGCCCTACATCGGCCTGAACCGCGAGGCCCTGAAGAAGTGGGACTGGCTGGCCAAGGGCGACAATGGCGGGAACTTCCTGCGCAATTGGCCGATGGCGGTGAACGTCATGCCGGCGTTGGCCCGTGCCCAGCGCGAGCAGCCGGGCTTCCGGACCTTCATCGCCAACGGCTATTTCGATCTGGCCACGCCGTTCCACTCGGTGGAAGTGTCGATGACGACCAACGGCGTCGACGCGTCGCGCGTGGTCATGACCTACTACGACGGTGGCCACATGATGTATGTGCACGAGCCGTCGCTGGACGCGCTCGCGGCCGACGTCCGGTCCTTCTACAAGGGCTGATCGAAAGGATTGGTATGGACGGGGGGCGGACGGGTGCAGCCCGTCCGCTCCCGTCTCCTCGACCGTGGTACGAATACCGACGGGGGATGGTGATTTTCCTTGACATGCCTTGTTGATATTAACCCGGCATGAACAAGGTGGCTCCCGTGACCTCGAAGTTCCTTCTCGATCCCGATCTGGTGCATGCGCGTGCACTCCGCGCGCGCGCGCTGCTGTTGTGGAAGGACGGCTTCCCAAAAGCGGCGGAGGCTATGGCGGCGTTCGCCGACGCGTTGGAAAACAATGCGATCGCCTCGTTCAACCAGACCAATCCTGGGTGGGATGCGACGGTCCGCGTGCGTCCGCCACGCTGATTCCGCCAAGTGCTCGACACTTCCACCATCGATCGATCAAGCCCCATCACCTGACGCTAGAGGCGTGGGCTCATTCCGCCGGGTCGAGCGTTGCCGACTCGGAATGTTACGGAAAAGGAGCCGCCATGCCGCTGAGCGCCCGCCCGTCCATCGTTGCCGGCCTGCTTACCTTTTTTCTACTCGCAACGTCCGCAGGTCAGGCTGGGGCGAAACGGCTGGACGAGGAGCGGCAACCCCAAGGCGACGCGGTTCAATGCGTGGCGTTGGCCGTGTATTTCGAGGCGCGTGGCGAACCCCCCGCCGGCCAGCGGGCGGTGGCCGCGGTTGTGATGAACCGCACCCGCCACCCCGCCTTTCCCGACCACCCCTGCGACGTGGTGTGGCAGCGCAACGCGAACGGGTGCCAGTTCGCGTGGGCCTGCGCGCTGCCGAAGCCGTACCCCACCGATCTCGACGCATGGGACCGGGCGGTCGGCATCGCCGAACGCGCGGTTGCCGGCCGCCTGTCCGATCCGACCGGGGGCGCGCTCTATTTCCACAATTCCGCCGTCGACCCGTATTGGCGCCACGCTGTCCGGCCGGTGGGCGCGGTCGGAGGGCATCGCTTCTACCGATGACGCCTGACATCCCGCGCCGGTCCGTGCTCAACGGCTGCCCAGCCGCGCCAGGACGATTCCCGCCAGGATCACCGCGGCTCCCAGCGCATCCCACAGGCCGAGCGGTTCCGCCAGCAGCACCCAGGCGAGCCCGGCCGCGATGGCAGGTTGCAGCAGCAGCGCCACGGATGAATATGCCGCCGACAGGTGTGCAAGGGCATAGGCGATCAGGCTCTGTCCGCCGGCGTGGCAGAGCAGGCCGAGTGCGGCCACGACCGCCCAGCCGTAGAGGCTCGGTGCCAGCAATGCCTCACCCGACAGGATTGTCAGAGGCAACAGCACGGCAGCGGCTGCGACCCCGCTCCACAGCATGATCGTGGCGGTGGAAAATTCCCTCCGCAGGCGCCCCACGGTGACCATGTACCCGGCGTAGAAGACGGCCGCGACCAGGGCGAGCCCGTCCCCGAGCGGATGCTGGGACCCCAGGCCGAAGCCGCCCCCCATCAATACGCAGGCCCCCGCGATGGACAAGGCCAGTCCGGCCAGGAACAGTGGCGTGAACCGCTGTCCGAACAGAATCCAACTGGCCAGCGCCACGAAGACCGGGGCGAAGTTCCCCAACAGCGTGGCGTTGGCCACGGTGGTGAAGGTGAGCGACCAATGCCAGACCGCCAGGTCCAGGGCCAGGAACGCCCCGGCGGCGGCGAGCCGCGCACGGTCGCGTAACGCGGCGGGCCGGCGCGGGGCGCGCGTGCCGCCCGCCTCCAGCGCCATCCAGACCCCCAGGGCCGGCAATGAGAACAGGATGCGCCAGAACCCGATTGCGACCGGGCCCAAATCCGACAGGCGCACGAAGATCGGGGTGAGCCCGATCGCGACGGCACCCAGGAGGAGGGCGGGCGGGGCGAGGCGGGCGGCGTTGCCGGATTGGTGGGTGGCCGTCGCGGTGCTGGTCATGGACCGTTTATAGTGTCCCGTGCGGTCCGCCGGTACCCGCGTCGAGTACCGCTCCGCCCCTTCGGCTTCCTGCCTTCGCGGTCCCGCCATTTCGCCGCGGTGCGAAACGGGATATAACCCCGGCCCATGCCTGCGACCGCTTCCCTCGCCGCAACCCGGCCCCTGACGTTACCGCCGCTCCTCGGACCCGGCGATCCGCCCCCTGTGGAGGTTCTGAACCGCCAGGGCCGGTCGAAAGCCCTGCTGCTGTGCGATCACGCCTCGAACCGCGTCCCGTCCGGCTTGGACCTCGGCGTGCCGCAGGCGGAATTGGAGCGACACATCGGCTACGACATCGGCGGACGGTGGATGACCGAGCGGCTGATGGAACGGTTGGATGCCGCCGCGGTGTTCTCGGCCTATTCCCGCCTGGTGGTGGACCTGAACCGTGGCTACGGCGATCCGACATCGATCCCCGAGGTCAGCGACGGCACCGTGGTTCCCGGCAACCGCGGTATCGGCGAGGAGGAGGTGGCGCGCCGCATGGACGCGCTCTACCACCCCTACCACGCCGCGGTGGCGGGGGAGTTGGCCCGCATGTCGGCCGAGGGGTACGCCCCCGCCGTCATCTCGATGCACAGCTTCACGCCCTGCATGAAGGGATTCCGCCGCCCCTGGCATGTGGGGGTGCTGTGGGATTACGATCCGCGCATGCCGGTTCCTCTGATCGCCAGCCTCCTGCGCCGGGGTGACGTCTGTGTCGGCGACAACCAACCCTATTCGGGCCGTGGCCTGACCGGGCACACGATCGACGTCCACTGCGCCGCCGCCGGCCTGCCCAACGTCCTGATCGAGGTCCGCCAGGATTTGATCGCCACCGAGGCGGACGCCCATCGCTGGGCCGACATCCTGTACGAGCCGCTTGTTGAGATCCTGTTCGACCCGGACCTGTATGTGGCCCGCCGCTATGAGGCGCCCGGGCTGCCGGTCCCATGAGCAGGGGTGCCATGGCCGAAGGCCTTTCGTTGGGTATCGAGGAGGAATACCTCCTCGTCGACCTGCAAACCCGGGACATCGTGCCGGAGCCGCCCGACAGCCTGCTCTCGGCCTGCGAACAGGAATTGGGGGATCAGGTCCATCCCGAATTCCTGCGCTGCCAATTGGAGGTTTCGACCAGGGTCTGCGGCTCGCTGGCCGAGGCCCGGGCCGATCTGGCGCGCCTCCGGTCCACGGTCGCCCGCATCGCGCGCGACCACGGCATGGCGCCGATCGCGGCGTCGGCCCATCCCTTTGCGGTCTGGCGTCCGCAGAAATACACCGACCGCGACCGTTACAAGCTCCTGGCCCGTGCGCTCGGCGCACCGGTGCGCCGGCTCATGATCTGCGGCCTGCACGTGCATGTGGGCGTGCCGGACCCCGAGCTGCGCATCGACCTGATGAACCAGGCCCGCTATTTCCTGCCCCATATCCTGGCGCTGACCACCTCGTCGCCGTTCTGGCAGGGGCATGAGACGGGGCTCTACTCCTACCGCCTGGCGGTGCTGCAGGAGCTTCCGCGCACCGGCATGCCGGAAACCTTCGCAAGCTGGGGCGAGTACAGGCAGGCGGTGGAGGTATTGGTCGGGACCGGCGTGATCCGCGACGGCAGCGAGCTGTGGTGGGACATCCGTCCATCGGTCAAGTTCCCAACGCTGGAGATGCGCATCTCCGACGTTTGCACACGCCTGGACGACAGTCTGACCGCCGCCGCCATCTACGTCTGCCTGCTCGGCATGTTGTCCCGGTTGCGGCGCGAGAACATCACATGGCGCCCGTACCGCAACATGCTGATCGGCGAGAACCGCTGGCGGGCGCAGCGGTACGGTTTCGACGAAGGGATGGTCGATTTCGGCCGGGGCGAGTTGGTGGGATACCCCGACCTGCTGGAAGAGATCCTGACCCTGTTGGCGCCGGATGCCGAAGTCCACGGTTGCCAGGCGGAACTGGCGAACGCCCGCCAGATCGTCGCCCGCGGCACCAGCGCCCACCGCCAGCTCGCCATCTTCCGCGAGGCGCGTGCGGCCGGGGCGGACGAGCGCGAGGCCTTCCAAAAGGTCGTGGATTGGCTGGTTCAGGAGACCGTCGAAGGGGTGTGAGCCGATTCGGCGGCTACCGCCCAGGTGGATGTGTGGCCATATATTGGTGCGTGCAACCGCGACGGAGGCCCCCATGGACGATCGCACCCGCACGGAGTTGGAAGCCGCCGCGTTCCGGCGGCTGGTCGCGCACCTGCGCGAGCGCACCGATGTCCAGAACATCGACCTGATGAACCTGGCCGGCTTTTGCCGGAACTGTCTGTCGAAATGGTACCGCGCGGCGGCCGAGGAGCGCGGTGTGCCCTTGGCCGACGCCGAGGCGCGCGAGATCGTCTACGGCGAGCCGTACGAAACCTGGAAGGCCAAGCACCAGAAGGACGCTTCGGCCGACCAAAAGGCCGCCTTCACGGCCGCCCGGGACCAGGGCGGTCACTGATTTCACATCCTGCGCGCGGCCTGCGCGCCTTGACAGTGCTCAGTCCGAAGGGGTAACCGAACGGGTCTGGGTGGCGCTTGCCGCCCACCTTCCCCGACATCCAGGCTGTTTTTCCATGGCGCAGGACGCGATGACCCAGTCTTACCAGACCTCCACCACGGACTCCGGCGACGTGGGCGGTATCGCTGCAGGCAAGCTGCGCAGCTTCGTCGAGCGCATCGAGCGCCTGGAGGAGGAGAAAAAGGGCTTGTCGGACGACATCAAGGACGTCTACGGCGAGGCCAAGGGCGAAGGCTTCGACGTCAAGATCATCCGCAAGATCATCAGCCTGCGGAAAAAGGACAAGCAGGAGCGCCAGGAGGAAGAGGAGATCCTTGAACTCTACAAGGCCGCGCTCGGCATGGATTAAAGCGTAGGGACCTGGAAACGGTGTGGCCGGGTCCCTTTTCATCCGCCCACGGCCCGCCGAACGCCCCAAGGTTCGAGGTGCCGCCGTGAAACCCCACGTGATCAGCCTGCTGGCCGGAGCCTTGCTGGCCGTCGCGGCCCTGGGTTTCCTGGCAGTGTCCTGGCTCGGCATCGGTGCGGACGACCCGCAGTCCCGTGGGCGCCAACTGGCCGAACGCATGTGCGCCGGGTGCCATGCCCTGGCGCCCGGCCAAGCCAGCCCGGTGCCCCAGGCGCCGTCGCTGACCCGTATTTCCGAGCGTTACCCGGTAGATAGCCTGGCCGAGTCCCTGGCGGAGGGGGTCGTGACCGGCCATAACGGGATGCGCATGCCGGAATTCCAACTGACGACCGACCAGATCAACGATCTGCTGGCCTATCTCGGCAGCATCCAGGCGCGCTGACCCGATGCAATCGGGTGCGCGTTGGCAGGTTGCTTTGACAAGGCGGCCTCGTGCCGACCCTTTGTCGCGCCGAAGATGTGCCCCTAGGCTTGTAGGGGGCCGGGCGGCCGTCCCCGTGACTGTTGGGGCTCCGGGCACATGGGCGTGCCCGGGTTGTTCCGCCCCTTGGGAACCCGCGGACTCAGGTGTCGCGGGCGTCCAGAGGTTTTGACGCGGGCACACCCTTTTGGGATGGCGTACCCGCGTCCAATTCGTCAGGACTTTGCGCTGATGCCGGTGATGATGTAGGTGCCCTTGGCATTCTTCGCGAGAGTGAACGAAACCGCCTGACCGGGCGCGAGCGCGCCCAGGTCCACCGCCGGGTCGACGTCGAAGTCCATCGTCATCTTGGGCCAACGGATGGCCGGGATGGGCTCGTGATCGATGTTCAGCTTGCGCTTGGCCGCGTCCACCTTCTTGATCACGCCCACACCCGTGACCCCCGGCTGGGTGGCCTGGGTTGCGGTGCCGTGGCCGCCATGACCGCCGTGCGTGGACTGGGCAAGGACGGGGCCGGCGGTCAGTGCGGCCAGGACCGTCAAGGCTGCAATTCGGATCATGTTGGTTCTCCTGTCGTGGATGGCCGGGCGGTGTGTCGGCGTTCCGCGACAGGTCTGGGGCTTCCAGCAACTGGAAGGTCAATCCCTGTCCCGCAAATATCATGAATGGGGGGATAGGGCCGCGCTTCCGCATGAGGAAGTCCTTGACCTTCCCATCGTTGGAGGCCTGAGCGTCGCCGGAGGTTCGCCAACTCCGCAGAGGAAGGACGCATGGGCCATCAGCTGAACATCCGGCAGGTCGGCAGCCCGATAAAAGCCAAGCCGGGCGCCACCATTCTCGATGCCGCCCTTGACGCCAGTGTCGGCTACCCGCACGGATGCCGCTCGGGTCGTTGCGGCATGTGCAAGTCCCGGCTGCTGGAAGGGCGCGTCGAGATGGGCGCCCATACCAAATTCGCGCTTCCGCCCGAACAGCGGGAACAGGGCCTGATCCTGGCCTGCCGCGCCGTACCGCTCGAGGACTGCACGGTGTCCTGGCTCGGGGACGAGGTGCCGGTCAACCACCCGGTCGAGCGGATCGCCTGCCGGGTCGAGGCGGTGGAAGACCTCACCCACGACATCCGTCTGGTCCGGCTGGCGTCGAATGACGGCCAATGCATGGTGTTCTCGCCCGGCCAGTATGCGCGGGTCACCTTCCCCGGATGTCCCACGCGCGACTACTCGATGGCCAACCTGCCGGGCACTCCGGTGCTCGAGTTCTTCGTCCGGCGGGTGCCGGGAGGAGCCGCCAGCACCTATGCCGCCGAGCGGCTTGCGGTGGGCGACAAAGTCACCGTCGAAGGCCCGTTCGGCAGCGCCTACCTGCGCGAGAGCCACGCCGGACCAATCCTTGCCATCGCCGGTGGTTCCGGCTTGGCGCCCATCAAGGCCATTGTCGAAGGGGCGTTGAGCGCCGGGATGCGGCAACCGATCCACGTCTACTTCGGGGCGCGGACCGAGCGCGATGTGTACCTTGAGCCGCACTTCGACAGGCTGGCCAAACGGCATCCGAACCTGCAATTCATCCCGGTGCTGTCCGCGGCGGTGGACGTCACCCACCGCAGGGCCGGCCTTGTGACCCAGGCCGTCGCCGTCGACTTTCTGAGCCTTCGCGGCTGGAAGGTCTATCTGGCCGGCCCGCCGGGCATGGTCGAGGCGGCGACGGCCCTGGCTGGACGCCGTGATGCCCAGCCGGGCGACATCCACGCCGATGCGTTCTATACCCTGGCCGATACGCTTGGTATCGCCGATCCGCCCCAGACAGGGGACGCCGTGCTGATCCAGGAATAAGGGAGCTTCGCTTCCATGGCGTCCGGAGCGGCGGGAATGTGGATCGGGTGGGTGTCGTCATCATTGATGCCCGTTGCCCCACACCCCGCATTCCCGCTGCCTGCCGCATCGGTGCACCGATGCGGCACTCCCCAAGCCGGTTGGATCAAGGAGCCGCAACGTGCGCCCGTTGATCCTCGGGTCATCGGCAGGCATTCCGGTGCGGAGTGCGCCAGTAGATCGGCCGGTTGCCACCCACAGAGGTCGCCCCTCCGGGCGGCCAGTAAGAAGGAATAGGACAAACCATGCTCCTCCGTGCGGCTCTTGCAGCCATTCTTCTGCTGCCGGCCCTGGCTTCGGCGCAGACGTCGCCTTATTCCGGGCAGCAGGTCCGTGACATCAAGGCGCTTACCCAGGCCGACGTGGACGGCCTTCTGCAAGGCAAGGGAATGGAGATGGCCCTGCCGGCCGAGCTGAACGGCTATCCCGGCCCGTCCCATGCCCTGGAGTTGGCAAAGGAACTTGGGCTGACGCCGGATCAGATCGCCGCCCTCAAGCCGGTCAAGGACCGCATGACGGCCGAGGCCACGGCCGTTGGTGCGGAGATCGTCGAAAAGGAACGCACACTCGACCGCATGTTCGCCGACCGCACCGTCGATGCGGGCAAGCTCCGGTCGATCACCTCGGAGATTGGCGTGCTGCGTGGACGCCTCCGGGCCATCCACCTCTCTGCGCACCTCGACACCGCTGCCATTCTGAGCGCGGAGCAGGCCCGCCGCTACGACACGTTGCGCGGCTACACCGAGGCGTCGGGCTCCGGCCACCAGCATCCGCCTGCGTCCAACGCGCACGGCCATAAGAAGCCCTGAACAGACACGTCGACCTGACATCTGGAAGCGGCGCCTTTGGCGGATGGCGCTGCTTTTCCGCTGGCCAGGCAACGTGATCCGGCATTTGACACTCGTCGGAACCTGTCCGGTTGGGTAAGCCAATCTTCCAATTTGGGTTGCCCACATTGGAGGGTTCAGCATTTGACACTGCTCCCGCCCTATTCAATTGGGTAGGGTGAACCTCCACTTTAGTCGGCCCCTGGCCCGGCCAGACGGGTTCTCGATAAGGCGTTTCCAGACATGACGATCCGTGACGACATCCAGCAGGCGTACATTGCCTTCTTCAACCGGCCCGCGGATCCGGCCGGCCTGGCCTGGTGGGAGCAGAAGGCGACCGAGGCCGGCGGCAGCCTGGCCGCCGTCCTCAACGCCTTCAGCGCCTCGGCCGAGTACCAGCAGATGTACGCCGGCAAGGCCCCGGCCGAGGTCGTCAACCAGATGTACCGCAACCTGTTCGGCCGCGACGCCGAGGACGCCGGCCTGGCGTTCTGGACCGACGCGCTGGCCAAGGGCACGGTGGACGTCGGCAACATGGCCTTCACCATGGCCACCGGCGCTCAGGGCTCGGACGCCAAGGTGGTCGTCAACAAGGTCGAGGTCGCGCAGGAGTTCACCAAGGCGCTGGACACGCCGGAGAAGGTCCAGGCCTATTCCGGCGCCGCGGCGGCCAAGGTCGCCCGCGACTTCCTGGCCGGCATCGATGCCTCCGAGCGCTCGGTGCAGGCGGCCAAGGGCGCGGTGGCCGAGAAGGTCCGGGAGACCGTCGCCGCCGGGCCCAAGCCCGGCCCCGTCGATCCCGGCCCCGGCACCCCGGCCGGCCAGACCTACACGCTGACCGCCGGCCAGGACACCGTCACCGGCACCAAGGCCGCCGACACCATCAACGCCACGCAAACGACGCTGAATTCGAACGACACCCTGAACGGCGACGACGGCAGCGACACCCTGAACGTCACCGTTGCCGGCGGCCCGCTGGCCACGGCGGTGGTGCTGACCAGCATCGAGACGGTGAACCTGAACGCCGGCAGCACGGCGTTCACCGCCGACCTGTCCGGCTGGACCGGCGCCCAGGACGTCCGAGTCGCCAACACCGGCACCTCCACGGTGACGCTGGGCACCGGCACCGCCTACACCGGCGGCGCAGGGGCCGACGTGGTGACGGTCGGCGCCACCACCAAGGCCATCAACCTGGGCGGCGGCGACGACACCGCCATCGTCTCGGTGGCGGTGGGCACCGGCGGCTCCATCAACGGCGGCGCCGGCACCGCCGACACCCTGTCCATGACCGCCGCCGATGCGGCCGCACTGTCGGTCGACTCCACCTTCGAGAATGGGGTGAGCGGCTTCGAGCGGGTGGCGGTCGGTGCGGTGGGCGCCACCACCGCCATCAACATGGCCAAACTGGACGACATCGCCCATCTGACCGTGGCCGGTGTGACCACGGGCGGCTTGACCGTCGACAACATGGCGTCGACCGGTACGGTGGTGCTGACCGACGCGGTGAATGCGGCGTCCACTATCGCGGTGGAGGATGCGGCGACCGGCACCGCCGATGTGCTGAACCTGCGGCTGGCGGCGACCGACGGCTTCGCCAACACCGCCGGCACCACGGTGGCGGACGTCGAGACCGTCAACGTCGCGGTCGACGACACCGACACCACTCCGGCCACCACCGCCTTCACGGTCCGGCTGAACGCGGCGCAGGCGAAGACGGTGGTGCTGTCGGGTGACGCCGGCGTGAACCTGACCGGCTCGACCCTGACCGCGGCGACCACCATCGACGGCAGCGGGCTGACCGCCACCGGCACGGCCGGCCGGCTGACCGTGGCCGCCGCCGTGCTGGCGACCACCGGCGTGACCGTGACGGGCGGCGCCGGCGACGACCAGATCACCGGCAACTCGGCGACCGGCAATGTGGACACGCTGTCCGGCGGCGCCGGGGCCGACACCGTCACCGGCGGGTCGGGCAACGACGTCCTCAATGGTGGCGATGGCAACGACACGCTCAATGGTGGCGCCGGCAACGACACCCTGACCGGTGGCGCCGGCGTGGACGTGCTGACCGGTTCGAACGGCGCCGACACCTTCGTGGTCGGCGTGCCGGCGTCCGGTACGCAGCACGACACCATCACCGACGCGGCCGGTGGCGACCGGATCACGCTGGTCGACCGCGGCACCGAGACGTTCGCCACGTCGATGATCGTGCTGGGCGGCACGCCGGTGCTCAAGGACTACCTGGACGAGGCGGCCAAGGGCAACGGCAGCACCAACGGCGCCATCTCCTGGTTCCGGTACAATGGCGACACCTACCTGGTGCAGGACCTGAGCGCCGGCAACACCTTCCAGGACGGCACCGACCTGGTGGTCAAGCTCACCGGTCTGGTTGACCTCGGCACCGCCGCGGGTGCCGGGACGCACGTGCTGACGCTGCCCTACGTGCTGACCACCGGCACGGATACCCTCACCGGCACCAGCGCCGACGACACCTTCAGCGCCATGTTCCTCGGCGACACGACCGACACGCTGACCGTCAACGACGCGATCAACGGCGGCGGCGGCAACGACACCCTCAACGTCACCCTCAACGGCTCGTTGACCGCGGTCCGCACCAACGCGGTGACGGTGAGCAGCGTGGAGACGGTGAACTTCAACGTCACCGGGAATCTGCCGTTCACCGCCGACCTGTCCGATCCCGCCAGATGGGCCGGCGTGCAGACCGTCAACGTCACCAGCACCGGCGTCAGCACCGTCGTCCTCGGCAACGACACCGCCTACAACGGCGGCGTGGGCATCGACGTGGTGACGGTCGGCGCCACCACCAAGTCGGTGAACCTGGGCGGCGGCGACGACTTCGCCGTGGTCTCGACGGCGGCGGGCACCGGCGGCTCGATCAACGGCGGCACCGGCACCAACACGCTGTCCATGAGCGCGGCGGTGGCGGCGGCGCTGTCGAGCACCGCGGCTTTCGAGGCCGGCGTCAGTGGTTTCCAGCGGGTGGCGGTCGGCGCGGTGGGCGCGGCCACCACCATCGACATGGCCAATCTCGACGACATCAATCACCTGACCGTGGCCGGCGTGACCGCGGGCGGCCTGACGGTGACCAACCTGGCGTCGGGTGGAACGTTGATGCTGACCGCCCCCGTGGGGGCTGCGTCCAGCGTAGCGGTGAAGGATACCGGCGCGACCGACGTCCTCAACCTGAGCCTCGAGGGGACGGACGGCTTCGGCAACACCGGGGCCCTCACCGTCACCGGCGCCGAGACCATCAACATCGTCACCAACGACTCCAACAGCGGCGCCGGGACCATGACCTTCCTGGCCAATCTCAAAGCGGCGACCGCGACGAAGATCACGGTGTCCGGCGAGATGGGTGTGGATTTCACCTTTTCCACGCTGACGGCGGTCACCGTGATCGACGGCAGCGGAATCACCGCCACCGGTTCCGCCGGCGCGCTGACCGTGGACGCCGAGGCGACCAGCGGCGTGACCATTACGGGCGGCGCTGGCGACGACCAGATCACCGGCAACTCGGCGACCGGCATGGTGGATACCCTGTCCGGCGGTATGGGCGCCGACACCATCACCGGCGGGTCGGGCAACGACGTCCTCAGCGGCGGCAACGACAACGACACCCTTGATGGGGGGCTTGGCAACGACACCATCGACGGCGGTTGGGGCATCGACATCCTCAACGGTGGCGACGGCAACGACACCCTCGTTGGGGGGGGCAGCAACGACACCGTCATGGGCGGTGCCGGCAACGACACCCTGACCGGCGGCGCCGGCATGGACCAACTGACCGGCGGGACCGGCGCCGATACCTTCGTGGCCGAGGCACCGGCAATGATCGCACAGCGCGACACCATCACCGACGCGGAGGCCGGTGACCGGATCCAGGTCGTGAACCGGGGAACCGAGAGCTTCAACAGCACCGCGCTGACCGGTGAAGCGAGCGTCGCGGCCTACCTGAACCTCGCGGCCGCCGGCGACGGCGGTGTCAACGGCGCCATTTCCTGGTTCCAGCTCAATGGCGCCACCTACGTGGTCCAGGACCTGAGCGCTGCCGGGTACTTCGTGGAGGGAACCGATCTGGTGATCCAGCTCACCGGCTTGGTCGATCTCAGCACCGCCACGCTCGGCGGCACTACCGGGAACCTGCTGACGCTGGTGTAACCGGCGCGGGGCCACTTCGGCGGCTCTGTAAAAAGACCTTTCGGGTGGGGGGCCGGTCCTTCGGGGTCGGCCCCTTTCCATTTGCATGATCCGCTGGTCGCCGCCCGCCATGGCAGGACGGGCACTGTCCACACCATGAGCTCACCCGCGAAGCTTGCCACTTGTTTCCGCCGCATCCAGGCACGTCGACGCGCGGCGGCTGTTCGGTCTCCCATGAGGACACGGATGGGAGCATGACGGCCGAACGGACGCTTTTCCTGGACCTGGACGGGGTCCTGGCGGATTTCGACCGGGGTGTGCGCGCAGTCACCGGTCGCGACCCCAAGGGGCTGGGCACGCGGGAGATGTGGCGCGCACTGGCCCGCCACCCCGACTTCTTCAACACGTTGGAGATGATGGCCGACGCCGAGGCGCTTTGGGCCTTCTGCCGGCCGCACCGCCCGGTGATCCTCACCGGACTGCCGCTCGGCGATTGGGCGCCCGAACAAAAGCGGCGCTGGGTGGCGCGTGTGCTGGGCGGCGATGTGGAGGTCGTCACCTGCCTGTCGCGCGAAAAGCACCGCTGGTCCGGCCCCGGCCGGGTGCTGGTGGACGACCGCGCTTCATTGCGGGACGCGTGGGAGGCCGCAGGCGGCGACTTCATCCTGCACACCGATGCGGCCCGTTCCATCGCCGCGCTGCGGCGGCTGGGGTTCGATTAGCGGAACCGCGCCATCCGGGGACGGTTTCCCTCGGGACCGCATCGGGAGGGTCTTATGAAGCAGCCCCATACGGAAGCCGACATCAAGCACACCGACGACCAGCAGAACACCGGCAACCACAAGAAGCCGGGCACCATCGACGAGAAGGGCTCCGATCGTTTCGGCGGCACCCGCAAGGGGGCCGAAAACGTGGAGCGGACGGACAACAAGAAGTGACCGCGCCGTGCGCCGGCCACGGCCGGTGCACGGCGTGTCCACCCTCTCCCACGCCGTGGGAGAGGGTGTTTGTTGTCGAAGCCGGCGTCGGGCGGATTGCCCTCAGCCCATGGCCTCCAGTTCCTCGACCATGCCGGCGATGACCGCCAGCCCCTTCTGCCAGAAGGACGGATCGGTCGCGTCCAGGCCGAAGGGCGCCAGCAGCTCCCGGTGCCGCTTGGTGCCACCGGCGGTCAGCATCTCCAGGTACCTCTCGGCGAACCCGGCCTCGGTGTCCTGGTAGACCGCGTACAGCGAGTTCACCAGGCAGTCGCCGAACGCGTAGGCGTAGACGTAGAAGGGCGAGTGGATGAAGTGGGGGATGTAGGTCCAGAACGTCTTGTATCCGTCGTCGAACCGCAGGGCCGGGCCCAGGCTTTCGGTCTGGATGCCCATCCAGATCTCGCCCAACCGCTCGGCCGTCAGCTCGCCCTTGCGGCGCTCGGCGTGCACGCGCTCCTCGAAGGTGAAGAAGGCGATCTGGCGCACCACGGTGTTCAGCATGTCCTCGACCTTCCCGGCCAGCAGCGCCTTGCGCCGCTTCGGGTCGGTCTCCTGCGCCAGGAGCGACTGGAAGGTCAGCATCTCGCCGAACACGCTGGCGGTTTCGGCCAGGGTCAGCGGCGTGTCGGACATCAGGTGGCCCTGGCGGCCGGCCAGCACCTGGTGCACGCCGTGGCCCAGCTCGTGCGCCAGGGTCATCACGTCCCGCGTCTTGCCGTGATAGTTCAGCAGCAGGTACGGGTGCGCACTCGGCACCGTCGGGTGGGCGAAGGCGCCGGGCGTCTTGCCGGCCCGGGGGGCGGCGTCGATCCAGGCATTGTCGAAGAACCGGCGTCCGACCGCGGCGAGGTCCGGCGAGAACCGCCCGTAGGCGTCCAGGACGATGCCGCGCGCTTCGGTCCAGGAGATCCGGCGGTCGTCGTCGTCCGGCAGCGGCGCGTTCCGGTCCCAGTAGTCCAGGCGGTCGCCGCCGAACCACTTGGCCTTCAGCCGGTAGTAGCGGTGGGAGAGCGACGGATAGGCGTCGCGCACCGCACTCGCCAGCGCGTCCACCACCTCGTCCTCGACCCGGTTGGCAAGGTTTCGCGCCGAGACCGGGCGCGGGTAGTCGCGCCACTTGTCCTCGATCTCCTTGTCCTTGGCCAGCGTGTTGGTCACCAGGGCGAAGACGCGGATGTTCTCGCCCAGGACCTTGCCGATCACCTCGGCCGCCGTCTTGCGCTTGGCCCCATCCTTGTCGGACAGCAGGTTCAGCGCATCGCTCATGGTCAGGTCCTTGCCGCCGATGCGGAAGCGCAGGCCCGCCACCGTCTCATCGAACAGCCGGTTCCAGGCGGCACGCCCGACCACCGCCTTGTCATGCAGCAGCCGTTCGACCTCGTCGGAAAGCTGGTGCGGGCGGAAGGCGCGGACATCGTGCAGCCATGGCGCATAGCGGGCGAGTTCCGGCGCCTTCAGCTTGGCCTCGAGGTCGGCGTCTTCGATCCGGTTCAGCTCGAGCGTGAAGAAGACGAGGTGGGTGGAGATGTCGCTCACCCGCTCCTGCATGGACTGGTAGAAGCGCGCCACCTCCGGGTCCGTCATCGCGCCGCTGTAGGTCAGCGACGCGTAGCTCATGATGCGCGACAGCACCTCGTCGATGCGTTCGAACTCGGCCACCGCCGCGCCCAGGGCGGCTCCGTCCAACTTGTCCAGCCGGCCCTGGTACTGCGCCGCGAACGCCTTGGCGGATGCCTCCATTTCCGACAGGGCCTGCGCCAGCTCGGGGCTGTCCCGGCCGGGGAACAGGTCGGACAGGTCCCAGGCGGGGAGGTCGGTGGACGGGTGGTCGGCGGCTGTCTGCGCTGAGGTCACGGCGATGGTCCCGGCTGCTGTTTCACGGCATCTGTTCGCAATACCGTAGATAGGCCCGGCCCTCGGGCATGGCGAGTGCCAGGAGGCCATAGGTTGCCGCCGTCCCGGCACGTGGCGGCGGCCGGAGGGTTTGGCCCGGTCCCTGGGTGGTCAATCATTCATTATCAGTGGGAAGTATATGCGGCGGGTGACAACGGCCCCTATTCAGCGGCCCCTATTCAGCGGGATGCCAGGCCGCCACTCAGCTTTCGGCCAATCCGGGCCACACGTTCCGACAGTTCCACCAGTTCGATCGCCGTTGTCGGATCGCCGATCTGCATGCGTGAAAGGCAACGCAGTTCCTGGGCGATCTCCAAAAGGCGGCTGGCGGCGTTCACGCGATTGTCGTTGGTCAAGTCGCCTCCTCGCCTTCCAGCTGTATTTTCTTAAAAATCGACTCTATGCGGGCGAGGCGACGCGTCGATGGCGCGTCGGTGGATACTCCTAACAAGGATGTGCTGTCCTGGTTAGCCTGACTGGCTCGATTGGACAGAGGTCGCATGTTTTCGGCCTTCTGCCTGCAATTTCCAATCCCGCGTCGCCATGTTTTGGATCCGGCCTTGCTTTTTTCGTATCCAGCCGCAAGGGGATTTGCCGGATAGGACAGCACGTATTACCTTTTTCACCGTGCCATGGGGTTCAAGGAAGCAAGAAGAAGATCCATGGCCGTTCCTTAGGGAGTGGAACGCGATGGCTCTTGCCGCTGTCACCCTCGAAGACAAGTACACGCTTGAGGCCGGCCGGATTTACCTGACCGGTGTGCAGGCGCTGGTCCGCCTGCCGATCATGCAGCGCCGCCGCGATCTGGCGGCCGGGCTGAACACCGGCGGATTCGTCTCCGGTTACCGGGGCTCCCCGCTCGGCGGCTACGATCAGGCCCTGTGGTCGGCGCGCAAGCTGCTGAAGGAACACCACGTCCACTTCCAGCCCGGCGTGAACGAGGAGCTGGGGGCCACGGCGGTCTGGGGCTCGCAGCAGGTCAACCTGTACAAGGGCGCCAAATACGACGGCGTGTTCTCGCTCTGGTACGGCAAGGGGCCGGGCGTCGACCGGTCGGGCGACGTGTTCAAGCACGGCAACGCGGCCGGCACCTCCAAGCACGGCGGCGTGTTGCTGCTCGCCGGCGACGACAGCGCGGCCAAGTCCTCCACCTTCCCGCACCAGTCCGAGCACGCGTTCATCGCGGCGATGATCCCGGTCCTGAACCCGGCCGGCGTGCAGGAGATCATCGACTACGGCCAGATCGGCATCGCCATGAGCCGCTATTCGGGCTGCTGGCTGGGCTTCAAGATCATCGCGGAAACCGCCGACAGCGGCGCCTCGGTCTCGGTCGACACCAACGGGCTTCAGATCAACCTGCCCACCGATTTCGAAATGCCGCCGGGCGGGCTCAACATCCGCTGGCCCGACAAGCCGCTCGAGCAGGAAGAGCGGCTGATGAAGCACAAGCTGTACGCGGCGCTGGCGTTCGCGCGCGCGAACAACATCGACCGGGTGGTGCTGACGTCGCCCCGGCCGCGGCTGGGCATCATGACGACCGGCAAGGCCTATCTCGACGTGCGCCAGGCCTTGGACGACCTGGGCATCAGCGACGAGATGGCCGCCGACCTGGGCCTGACCATCTACAAGGTCGGCATGCCCTGGCCGCTGGAGCCGAAGGGCGCCCATGCCTTCGCCGAAAGCGTCGAGGAGATTCTGGTCGTCGAGGAGAAGCGCGCCCTCATCGAGAACCAGCTGAAGGAACAGCTCTACAACTGGCCGGCCGCCACCCGTCCCCGCATCTCCGGCAAGTTCGACGAGTTCGGCCTGCGTGAAAGCGCGCTCGAGCGCGAGCAGGTTCTGCCCGCGTACGGCGAGCTGTCGCCCGCGCGCGTCGCCATCGTCATCGGCAAGCGGCTGATGGGCATGGGGGTGGGGGCCTCGTGGCTGAAGGACCGCGTCGCCTATCTGGAGGCGCTGGAGAAGCAGAAGACCGCCAAGGCCCTGGTCGAGCGCGTGCCGACCTTCTGCTCGGGCTGCCCGCACAACACCTCCACCAACGTGCCGGAAGGCAGCCGCGCGGTGGGCGGCATCGGCTGCCACTACATGGTCACGTGGATGGACCGCCGGACCGACACCTTCACCCAGATGGGCGGGGAGGGCGTGCCCTGGGTCGGCCAGGCCCCGTTCACCGAGGAAAAGCACATCTTCGCCAACCTGGGCGATGGCACCTACTACCACTCGGGCCTGCTGGCGGTCCGCCAGTCCATCGCCGCCGGCGTGAACATCACCTACAAGATCCTCTACAACGATGCCGTTGCCATGACCGGCGGGCAGAAGGTCGAAGGCGGCCTGACCGTTCCGCAGATGGCGCGCGAACTGATGGCCGAAGGCGTGAAGCGGATCGTCGTGGTCTCCGACGAACCCGAGAAGTACACGCCCGACGTCGGCCTGCCGGCCTTCATCCAGGTGAAGCACCGTGACGATCTGGATCTCGTGCAGCGCGAGCTGCGCGAGGAGGAGGGCGTCACGGTCATGATCTACGATCAGACCTGCGCGTCCGAGAAGCGCCGCCGGCGCAAGCGCGGTCTCATGGCCGACCCGGCCAAGCGCGTCATCATCAACGAGCTGGTCTGCGAAGGCTGCGGCGACTGCTCCAAGGTTTCCAACTGCATGTCGGTGGTGCCGGTCGAGACCGAGTGGGGTCGGAAGCGCCAGATCGACCAGTCCACCTGCAACAAGGACTTCAGCTGCGTGAAGGGCTTCTGCCCGTCCTTCGTGACGGTCGAGGGCGGCCAGCTGAAGAAGCCCATGACGATGAAGAAGGCGGGCGGACCGATCCCCGTCCTGCCGGACCTGCCGATGCCGCAGATGCCCTCGCTGGACGAGCGGCCCTGGAACGTGCTGGTCACCGGCGTCGGCGGCACGGGCGTGGTGACCATCAGCGCCCTGCTGGGCATGGCCGCGCACCTCGAGGGCAAGGGCTGCTCGACTTTGGACATGACGGGTCTCGCCCAGAAGGGCGGGGCGGTCACCAGCCATATCCGCATCGCCAAGGCGCCCGAGGACATCCACGCCGTCCGCATCGCCGCGGGCGGGGCGGGGGTGGTCATCGGCTGCGACCTGATCGTGGCGGCCGGCGGCGACGCCATGTCGAAGATGGATCCGGGCCGGACCAAGGCGGTGCTGAACACCGACACGGCCATGACCTCGGCCTTCACCAAGGATCCCAACTTCCGGATTCCGACGAAGGACCTGACCGCCGCCGTCGCCGAGCGTTGCGGGCCGGACAACACCTTCGCGGTGGACGCCAACCGGATCGCGGTCGCGCTCATGGGCGACAGCATCGCGACCAACGTCTTCATGCTGGGCTATGCCTGGCAGAAGGGCCAGATCCCGCTGTCGGTCGAGGCCATCGAGCGTGCCATCGAGCTGAACGGCGCGGCGGTGGAGATGAACAAGCAGGCGTTCCTGTGGGGCCGCCGGGCCGCCCACGACATGGCCTCGGTCGAGGCGGCCATCCGTGCGGTGAAGGGGGGCGAAGGCCGTGAAGCGGCCGAGCCCGAGCACCGCCGCCTGTCCGAAACCCTCGACGAGATGATCGCCCGTCGCGTCGAGAGTCTGACGGCCTACCAGGATGCCAAGTACGCCGCCCGCTACAAGGATCTGGTGGACCGGGTGCGCGCGGCCGAGGCGGCGAAGGCCCCGGGCCTGTCCGGCCTGACCGAGGCGGTGGCCCGCTTCGCCCACAAGCTGATGGCCTACAAGGACGAGTACGAGGTGGCGCGGCTATACACCGACGGCACCTTCGTCAAGCAGATCCAGGACCAGTTCGAGGGCGACTACAAGCTGACCTTCCACTTGGCCCCGCCGGCGGTGGCCCCGCGCGATCCGCACACGGGCCACCTGCGCAAGGTCACCTATGGTCCGCGCATGCTCCAGGCCTTCAAGGTTCTGGCGAAGCTGAAGCGCCTGCGCGGGACCTTCCTGGATCCGTTCGGCCGGACCGAGGAGCGCCGGACCGAGCGGCAGCTGATCACGGACTACTTCGCCACCGTCGAGGAGCTGCTGGCGAAGCTGAACCACGGCAACCACGGCCTTGCGGTGCAGATCGCGTCCATCCCGGACCAGATCCGCGGCTTCGGCCATGTGAAGGAAGGCAACCTGAAGGCCGCCAAGGTGCGCGAGGCCGAGCTTCTCCAGGCCTTCCGCAACCCGGCGGCACCCAAGGTGGCGGCGGAGTAAAACCGGCCGCGACTGTGTGGATACGGGCGGCCCCGGACCTTGGGGCCGCCCGTTTTGTTCGGGGATGGCCAATGCCATTCCGAAGCCCGTAACGGAACCCGATGCCGGCCACCGCGTCCCCAGCGACTGCCACCGTGGTCCTGCCTTATTCCCGGCAGGTCCTGTTCGATCTGGTTTCGGACGTGGAACGCTATCCGGAATTCCTGCCCTGGCTCGGCCGGGTCCGCGTGCTGGAGCGCAGCGGGGACACTTTGCGCGCCACCGTGTCGGCCGCGCACAAGGGTTATGCCGTGGACCTGGAAGCCCGCATCCGGCTGTCCCCGCCTTCGGCCATGCGGATCCAGGCGGTCGGCTGGTGGTTCCGGCGGCTGGAGAGCCGCTGGGACCTGGACGAGCTGCCGGACGGCGGCACCCGTGTCTCGCACATCTTGGACTACGCCCTTTCGGTGCCGCTTCTGTCGGCGATCGCGCGGCCGATGGTGGAAAAGGCCGTCCCGCGGGTGACCGAACGCTTCGTGGCGCGTGCCCACGCCCTTTTCGGCTGACAGGGCCTAGTTTTCTGACAGCTGGCCAACTGATGGAGGCCGCCTTCGTCGGCTAGGTCGTGTCGCCAAAGCCGCGTAACCAGTCATGATCGAGGCGATCAGGGCGAAAGCGAGGTAATGGGCGGCGAATTATCGTAATGGGTGGCGACGCTTCCAGACCGCGGCAGTGGTCAAGCGCTGCAGACGACGCCAAGCGGTGCGCCAATTCGCCACCTCGGCCGGCAGATCGCGCCAGGGCGAGCCGGTGCGGGCCAGCCAGAGGGGACGGCCGCGACGAAGCGCCGTGAGCGGGGGAGGGCCGTCCCATCCTGGGCTTCTGGGGCGGCACAGGGCGGGAGTCGGTCCCACACGGCATCGGCCAACATGGTCTGGAGGGTCACCTGACCAGACGCGATCGGTTCAGCCTCGCGCCAGCCCTTTGGTGACACGACCCTAAGGCGTAAGGCCACCAGCCAAATTCAATTGGCGGGTTGCTATTTTGGAGTATATTCCCTGCCACTCCCTCGTTGCCAAGTTGCCTATTTGGCCGGGATGGTAACATCAATACTCTCTCAAGGCAGGTTTTCAGTGTCGATGGGAAACGCGATGCGCAAGAAGATCCTCGCCGGGCTACGGGCCGCGCAGGTACTGTTGGCGCTGAAAGCAGCAGTCGGGGGCGGCGCTGCGGCACTCGCGTTCTTTGGTATTGGCGCCGACTATCTCGGCTTCGAGCCGTCGTTTGCTGCAGAGGGAACTGTGAGCGCCGTAGGGGCTGCGCTAGCCATTGCCTTGGCACTGCGAGGCGCCTAATTGCAACAGAAAGAGTTGCCAGCTTTAGGTTCGCCTGCCGATCAAATTGAATGGCTTGCCGTTGTTTTGCCGACAACGTCACATGGTGTGAATATTTGGGTAGGCCTTGCGATCATTGCTTTTTTGCTGGTCGCATATGCCACTCGTGTGCGCTCTTGTGGTTGGCTCAATGTCGACAAAGGGGAGATGATTTCTGCCCTTTTCGGCGGGGCGACATTCGGTACCGGTACTCTCCTCTTCTTAACCCTATTCCATCCACCCTTGCTCAAGCTTATGGGTGATCAAACGCTATGGATTGCCATTAGCGGTGGGGCCGGTGTCATTGCTTCGTTCGGCGGCCTCATTAAGAAGGCGCCGGCCGATTGAGAATGGCCGCTCCGTCAGGAGGCGGTCGTTTCTAGAGGCGGTATCGCTATGATTGGGCAGCGAGAATGTGCTCGGGGCTAGTTGTTTAGCCCGGACGTTTGGGCCTGGACGTCCGGCGGTGCGCCGCCGAGACCGGCCAGCGCGGCGGCAATCCGCCGGCCGGGACCCGGAAGGCGCAGCAGCGGGCCGGCGAAGGCGTCGCGCACGCCGCCCAAGGGCGTGAACTTCGACAGCAGGAATGGGGCGGCGCACCGCGCGGCGGTGCGGCCCAAGGCGACGGCCGGCCGGCGGACGGCGTCGTAGGCGGCCGTCGCGTCCTCGACCGTGCGCGCGGCCTCGACCGCGTCGGCCAGCAGGGCGGCGTCCACCAGGGCCTGCGTGGTGGCCTGGTGGAGCAGGGGGGAGCCGCCACGTACGGCGTCCCCGACCAGGGCCACCGGCCCATGGCCCAGCCGCGCCATGGCCACGTCCCGCCAGCGCAGCACGTCCAGGTCGTCGGGCGATTGGAAGAAGTCCCAGAGCGGCGACGCCGCGGGCCACAGGGCCGCGGCGTCGGCCCGCCACCGCGCCATGCCGTCCCCCCGCCATCGGGACAGCGCCTGTGCCGGGATGCCCCATGCGACCCACGCCAGGGGCCAGCCGCCCGGGTCGTCCGGCAGCCGGCCCGCCGGCAGGACGGCGGCGAACCGCGACGTGCCGGCGTGGATCTGGCGGGCCACGCCGGCGAAGAGGCCGCGCGGATCCGGGGCGAACCCGTGCAGGACCGCCCAGTCGTCCTCCCGCTCGCGGACGGAAAAGCCCAGGGCGGATCGCAACGTCGATCCTGCGCCGTCGGCCACGATCGCCATGTGGAACGGTCCGAATGCGGGGCCGCCCGCCTCGACCAGCATGACGCCCTCGTCCACCGGGTCGACGGCAACGATGCGGGTGCCGGGCTTCACGTCGATGCCGGGCTCCTCGTGCACGGCTTCGAACAGGGCTTGGAACAGGGCGCCGGGGTGAAGGCCGAGTGCCGCCGCGCCGGGGACCAGATCGCGGTATCGCAGGTCGAAAACGGTCCGGCGCCCGGCCGCGTACCCGACAATCCGTTCGATCCGGGTTCCGAGCGTCGAAAGCGTGCCCAGCAGCCGCAGGCGGTCGAGCACCGCCAGGCCCGCCGGCTGCACGAGCGACGCGGGCCCGGTCGGACGCGGCCGATCCGCCTGGTCGAATACGGTGGTGCGGTGGCCGCGCCGGGACAGAAGGAGGGCGGTCGCCATGCCGGCCACGCCGCATCCGATGACGCCGATGTGCAAGCCCCGCATCGCCCGCCCACCCCAATGGCACCCCGTTCGGCGTCCATCTTAAGGGGTAGACCGGTGCGGCGTCCATCCTAGGCGGTCGCCGCCCCGGCGGGGCGGTCGTTCAGCGCACGAGCCGCTGCACCGGCACGGGGGGCTGGAAGCGGGTGCGGTCGGCTTCGTCGATGAGGCCCAGCATGATCTTGCGGAACCCCTCCACCGCCTCGGCCCCGGCCTTGCGGTAGGCCTGGGCGATGCGCTGGCGCTGGGTTTCGGAGAGGCGCCGTTCCAATTCCAGGCCCTGGGGTGTCAGCTCCAGCAGCCGCTGGCGGCGATCCCGCACGCCCCTCCGCTGGACGATGTAGCCCTTCTGCACAAGCTCGCCGAGGACGCGCGACAGGCTTTGCTTCGTTATCCTGAGGATGCCGAGCAGTTCGGTGACACTGATTCCGGGGTGACGTCCGACGAAGTACACGACGCGGTGGTGGGCGCGCCCAAAGCCGATTTCGGCCAGAATGGCATCCGGTTCCGCAGTGAAGTCGCGATAGCCGAAGAACAGCAGTTCAATGGCTTGGCGCAACTCCTCCTCGCGCAGGAAAAGCGGATTCACCCCGGATTTTATGTCAGTCATGTTGACGCAACCAACGCCGAATGTTACTCAGCGGATCCCGTTCCGGAAATAAACAACAAATCTTTGGGGTGCGAGAATGTCCATCATTCCCTTCGACGATCGCGACGGATTCATCTGGTACGACGGGCAGTTGATTCCATGGCGCGATGCGAAGCTGCACGTGCTGAGCCACGGCCTGCACTATGCAAGCTGTGTATTCGAAGGGGAGCGGGTTTACAACGGCAACGTCTTCAAGCTGACCGAGCACAGCCAGCGCCTGATCGACAGCGCCCGCATCCTGGGCTTCGAGATCCCCTATTCGGTGCAGGAGATCGACGCCGCCACCAACGCGGTGGTCAAGGCCAACAACATGGTCGACGCCTATGTGCGCCCGGTCGCTTGGCGGGGCAGCGAGATGATGGGCGTGGCCGCCCAGCAGACCAAGATCCACGTGGCCATCGCGACCTGGGTGTGGCCCAGCTACTTCCCGCCCGAGGTGAAGGCGCAGGGCATCAAGCTGACCCTGTCCAAGTGGCGCCGCCCGTCGCCCGACAGCGCCCCCACCGCGTCCAAGGCGGCCGGCCTGTACATGATCTGCACCATGTCCAAGCACGCCGCCGAAAACGCCGGGTTCAACGACGCCCTGATGCTGGATTGGCGCGGGCAGGTGGCCGAGTGCACGGGCGCCAACGTCTTCTTCGTGCAGGACGGCGTCCTCCACACGCCGACGCCCGACTGCTTCCTGGACGGCATCACCCGGCGCACGGTCATGGGGCTGGCTCGCGACCGCGGCATCAAGGTGGTCGAGCGCGCGATCTTCCCGGAGGAGCTCAAGACCTTCGACGAGTTCTTCATCGTCGGGACCGCGGCCGAGGTCACGCCCATCGGGCAGCTCGACGACCTGCGGTTCCAGGTCGGCCCGATCACCCGTATGCTGATGGACGACTACGGCAACCTCGTCCGGCAGCCGGTCAAGAAGGCCGCCGCCGAGTAAGCCGCGCCAAGCAACCCGTACCGGGTACAGGTCTGCGCCGCCCCGGGATCCCATCCCGGGGCGCGTCCGTCAAAGCGTCACGACCACCTTTCCGAAGTGCCCGCCGCGGTCCATCAGACGGAACGCGTCGTGCAAATGGTCCAACGGGACCTGCGCGCCGACCACGGGCCGCAATCGCCATTGCGCGACCGCCCGCAACATCGCTTCCAGTTCCGATGTCGGTCCCACGGTGACGCCTTGCAGGCGCACCTGCCGCATCACCACCAGCGGCAGGTTGAGCATGGGCGCGGGGCCCGACAGCACGCCGATGAGGCTGATCGTACCGCCCGGACGGATGGCGCGGACCGACTGCTCCAACGTGCCGGCGCCGCCGACCTCGACGATATGGTCGAGACCCGAGCCGCCCGCCCAGGCCCGCGCCGCCGCCCCCCAGTCGGGAACAGCCGTGTAGTTGATGCCGTGGTCGGCACCGAGGGCCGCCGCACGGGCGAGCTTTTCGTCGGACGAGGAGGTGGCGACCACCCGCGCGCCGCACAGCTTGGCGAACTGGAGCGCGAAGACGGACACGCCGCCGGTGCCCTGGACCAGGACGGTGTCCCCCGGCCGGGTGCCGCCAAGTGCGACGATCGCCGACCAGGCGGTCACCCCGGCGCATGGGAAGGTCGCGGCTTCGGCGTCGCTCAGGTGGTCGGGCGTGCGAACCAGCGCGTCGGCGGGGAAGACCCGGTATTCGGCCAAGACCCCGTCGCCCGGGCTGCCGAGGCCGGAGGCCAGGGCCGCGGGCGTGGGGCCGCCGGCAGGCCATCCGGGGAAGAAACTGTTCACCACCCGGTCGCCCGGTTGCCAGGCGGACACACCGGGGCCCACCGCATCGACCTCCCCGGCGGCATCCGAACAGGGCACCACGGGAAACGCCTGGCGCGGATTGTAGACGCCGCGGACCAACAGGACGTCCCGGTAGTTGAGGGACACCGCCCGCACCCGAACCCGGACCTCGCCATGGCCCGGCCGCGGGGGCGGGCGCTCGACGATCCGGAGGTTTTCCAGGCCGAAGCCGGACAATTCCGCGGTGCGCAAGCGTCCTCCCGGCGCGGAGCCGATGGCAACAGGGCGGCCCGACCGCGGTGGGGGATCAGGCCGGTTTCGTGTTCAGAAGTCCAAGGCGGCCACGCAGGTTCCAGCGGGCGATCATCAGGACCGCCACCACGCCCAGGCCGGTGGCGAGCCCGATCCACAGGCCCGCCGGCCCGAGGCCCAGCGGAAACGCGAGCACCACCCCCACCGGCAGTCCGGCGGCCCAGTAGCCGAGTGCGGCGAACAGCATCGGCACACGGGTGTCCTTCAGGCCCCGCAACGCGCCCGCGCCCATCACCTGCCCGCCGTCCACCACCTGGAACACCCCGGCCAGACCGACCAGCAGGACCGCCAGCCCCACGACCTCGGTATTGGCCGGATCGCCCAGGTCGAGGAACAGGCCGATGATGGGCCGCGGCGCGGTGATGAACAGCACCGCCGTCACGGCCATGAACCCGATCCCCAGGGCGATGGCGGTCCAGCCGGCCCGGCCGGCGGCGTTCGCATCCTGCCGCCCGGCCGCCAGCCCGACCCTGACGGTCGCGGCCTGCGACAGGCCCAGGGGCACCATGAAGGTGATGGCCGCGACTTGCAGTGCAATGCCGTGGGCGGCCAAGGCGTGTGCGCCGAAGGCACCCATCAGGAAGGCGGTGGCGTTGAACACCGTGGACTCGCACGCCATCGTGACCCCGATGGGCAGGCCGACCCGCAGGAAGTCGCGCAGGCGCGGTCCGTCGGCCCGCCAGAACCGGCCCAGCAGGTGGTAGCGCCGGATGCGGCGGTCCCAGTAGGAAAAGGCCAGCAGGCCGGTGAACATGAAGGCGGCCGACAGCGAACTGGCAACCCCGCTTCCGACCACCCCCAGCGCCGGCGCACCGAGGTTCCCGAACATCAGGACCCAATTGCAGAATGCGTTCACGCCGACCGCCAGGACGGTCATGACCATGCCGGCCCGCGGCCGTTCGAGGGCGGCCTGGAAATTGCGCAGCACCATGAACCAGAGCGACGGCAGAACGCCCCACATCAGCGCGCGCAGGTATAAGCCGGCCTGCGCCGCCAGATCCGGGTCCTGACCCATCGCCGCCAGGATGGCGCCGCCGTGCCAAAGCACCGCCCAGGCCAGCACGGAATAGGCGGCCGTCACCCAGAAGCCCTGGCGCACGGTCCGGCGGACGTCGCGGACGGAATGGCGGTGGCGGCCCAGGGTCTGCGCGACCATGGGCGAAGTGGCGTGGGCGAGGCCCATGCCCAGGATGAAGACCGCGAAATACAGGTTCGTGCCCAGGACCCCCGCCGCCAGCGCCGACGGCCCCAGCCAGCCCATCATGACGACATCGGTCGTCATGATGGCCACCTGGGCCAGGTTGGTGAGGATCAGGGGCCAGCCGAGGGTGAGCATGGCCCGGACCTCGGCCGCCCAGCCGTCCCGGCGGGCGGAGGTTTCCAGAGCGACCTGTGTCATGGGGTCCAGTTAACCCTGTCCGCGGCGGGGACGGCCAGTGCAATTCCCACCGGGCCGGATTGCGTGCCGGCGTCCTTACGTTGTGGGGTTCCGCCACCGGGCGGCGGCCGCATCGTCGTCCGCCTTCGCGGCGACCCATTGTTCGCCCGCGTCCGTTTCCTCGAGCTTCCAGAAGGGGGCCCGGGTCTTCAGCCAGTCCATCAGGAACTGGCAGGCGTCGAAGGCGGCCTGCCGGTGGGCCGAAGCCGTCGCCACCAGCACGATCCGGTCGCCCGGCAGCAGGCGGCCATGGCGGTGGATGATCAGCGTTCCGTCCAGTGGCCAGCGCGCCTGCGCCTCGGCGTCGATCCGGGCCAGCTCGCGCTCGGTCATGCCGGGATAATGCTCGAGCGTCATCGCACGAACCGGCCGCCCACCGGCGGTATCGCGGACCAGACCCACGAAGCTGGCCAGGCCGCCGATACCGGTCTTTCCGCGGGTCAGGCCGGCGATCTCGGCGCCGACGTCGAAATCCTCGCGCTGGACCCGGACGGCCACGGTCAGCCCCCGGTCACCGGTGGGAAGAACGCCACCTCGTCGCCCGGCCGGACCGGATGGTCGAAGGGCACATGTTCCTGGTTGACCGCGGCCTTGACCACCGAGGGATCGGCGAAGGCTTCGGCATAACCGGGGCCGCGCGTCCGCAGCCATGCGACCAGACCCGCCACATCGACGACGTCCGATGGGACATCGGGGGCTTCGTCGCTGAGGCCGATCTTCTGGCGCAGCCACGCGAAATAGAGAAGCCTCATCGCGATCCCTTCATCCCGCCGAGCGCATGCGGCCATGCACCCGGCTTGTTCCTCAAGCGCCGGCGCTCCGCTCGGCTTGCGCGCCATCCGGCGCGGGGCGGTATCATCCCGTGGTCCCGGCGCGCGGCTTGCCGGTGGAGGTGCCCGCCACCGTGCCACCCGCCACCGTGCCGGGCGGCACGGGTTTCTTCCCGGGCGCGGCGTCGGCGTCGGCCATGTGCTGCACGCCCGAGCGCAGATAATCCCAACCGGTGACCATTGTCAGGATGGCGGCGATCCACAGGCCGAACTCGCCGATCGCCCGGACGGGCAGCCCGTCCGGGCCGGCATCGCCGACGATCAGGATCCCGAGCGCCACCAGCTGCATGGCGGTTTTCCACTTGGCCAGCTGCGAGACCGGGAGGCTCACCTGCACGCCCGCGAGGTATTCCCGGAGACCGGACACCAGCACTTCCCGCAGCAGGATCACCACGGCCGCCGGGATCGATGGCTGGCTCATGCGGTCGGTGGCGACCAGCATGAACAGCACCGCCGCCACCAGCAACTTGTCGGCGATGGGGTCCAGGAACTTCCCGATCGCCGAAACCTGCGCCCAGGCGCGGGCAAGGTAACCGTCCAGGTAGTCGGTGACTGCCGCCGCGGTGAACAGGGCGCAGGCCGCCCAGGCCGCCCAATCGGCCGGGACGTAGAACAGGGCGACGATCACCGGGATGACGGCGATGCGGGCCAGCGTGAGGATATTGGGCAGGTTGAAGAGCATCGCTGCGTTCGTACGGGCGTTGATCCGGGCCGGGCGGCCGGACCGGGAATCAGGCTGGACCGTTGTCCGGTCGGACCAGTTTAGCCTCCACGGGGCCAGTCTGGCCACCGGGGCGCCAGTCTAGCCACCGGGGTGCCAGTCTAGCCACCGGGGTGGAAGTGTTCGTAGACCTTTTTCGCAACCGAACGGCTGATGCCGGGCACTGCTTCGAGGTCAGCCAATCCGGCGCGGGAGACCGCCCGGGCGGATCCGAAATGCAGCAGCAGCGCCTTTTTGCGGCTCGGGCCGACGCCGGCGATCTCGTCCAGCTGCGAACGGCCCAATGCCTTTTCGCGCCGCGCCCGGTGGGTTCCGATGGCGAAGCGGTGAGCCTCGTCCCGCAACCTTTGCAGATAGTAGAGGACGGGGTCCTTCGGATCGAGTTGGAAGGGCGCGCGACCCGGCATGAAGAACCGTTCGCGTCCGGCATCCCGGTCCGGGCCCTTCGCGATGGCCGCCACCGGCACATCGTCGATCCCCAGTTCCGCGAAAACCTCGAGCGCGGCATTCAACTGCCCGATGCCGCCGTCGATCAGCACGAGATCGGGCCAATTGCCCTGGGCGCGCTCCGGATCCTCCTTCAGGGCCCGGCCGAAACGGCGCTCCATCACCTCGCGCATCATGGCGTAGTCGTCGCCCGCCGCACCCTCCTTGCGGATGTTGAACTGCCGGTAGGCCGCTTTCACGAAACCCTGCGGGCCCGCCACCACCATGGCCCCGATGGCATTGGTGCCCTGGACGTGGCTGTTGTCATAGACCTCGATCCGTTCGGGCGGTGCCTCGAGCCCGAATACCGTCTGCACCCCGGCCAGCAGTTTCGCCTGGGACGAGCTTTCCGCCAGACGGCGGCCCAGCGCCTCGCGGGCGTTCGACAGGGCATGCTCCACCAGCCGGCGCTTGTCCCCGCGCTTGGGCACCGCGACCTCGACGCGCGCCCCTGCGCGCACGGCGAGTGCTTCGGCGATCAGGTCCTGCTCCGGCACGTCGTGGCTCAGCAGGACCAGCGCCGGTGCGGCCTTGTTCTCGTAGAACTGGGCCAGAAAGGCGGCCAGCACCTCGTCGAGGTCGGCCTGCCGGTCGTGGCCGGGGAAGTAGGCCCGGTTGCCGTAGTTGCGACCCGCGCGGAAGAAGAAGACCTGGATGCAGGTGCTGCCGCCCTCCTGATGGGCGGCGATCACGTCGGCGTCCTCGACCACGCCTTCGACGTTGATGTCCTGGTGCGCCTGGATGGCGGTCAGCGCCTTGATACGGTCGCGCCAGCGGGCGGCCGCCTCGAAATCGAGCGCATCGGAGGCCGCGATCATGTGGTGGGCGAAGCCGGCCTGCACGTCGCCCGGCTGGCCCTTCAGGAAATTGCGGGCGGCCTGAACCTGTTCGGCGTACTCGGCCTCGGTCACCTTCCCGACGCAGGGTGCCGTGCAACGCTTGATGTGGAATTGCAGGCAGGGCCGTGTGCGTGATGCGAACACCGAATCCGAGCAGTTGCGGAGCATGAACGCCCGTTGCAGTGCCGTGATGGTGCGGTTGACCGTACCCGTCGAGGCGAAGGGACCGAAATAGTCCGCCGCTGCCCGGTCGCGGCTGCCGCGGTGCTTGATAAGTTGCGGATAGGCGTGGTTCCCGGTGATGGCCAGGTAGGCAAAGGATTTGTCGTCGCGCAGCAGGATGTTGAAGCGGGGCAGGTGCCGCTTGATCAGATTCGATTCCAGGAGCAGCGCCTCGACCTCGGTATGGGTCGAGATGAATTCCATGGAGGCGGTTTCGGCCACCATGCGCTGCAACCGGGTCGGCAGTTTGCCCACCTGCGCGTAGTTGGCGACGCGTTTCCGCAGGCTTCGGGCCTTGCCGACGTACAGCACCTCGCCATCGTCGGCCAGCATGCGGTAGACGCCGGGACTGTTGGGCAGATGACGGAGATAGCCGCGTATGACCTCGGCACCGGCGGCCAGGTCGGGCGGGCGCCGTTTGCCCGAGGGTTGCCCGGTTCCGGTCCCGTCCGGAGCGGTTCCGGCCGATGGCCCATCCCCCGGCGCCGATGCGTCCGCGGGGGCATCCCCACAGGTGCCGCGCTTCGGGTCCATGCCGACCATAGGCTCGGCAGTCCCGGCCGTTTCGGCAGGGGCATCGGTTGGTGGGATGACCGGCATGGGTTTCATGTTGGCGCCGATAGCTTCGCGATCAACCGTGTGGCTAAGCCCTTTAGCCGGCTATCCAAGGGATTATGCATATCGAAAGATGTGGTTGGCTGTCCGTTGGTTGGGGGGCGTGGCGGGATATCCACGATTCCTGTGGATAAGCTTGTTCATAACTTCCGCTTGAAGGCCCGGGAGCAAGGCGGCTCCTAGAGTCCCACGGATCTGCACAAAAAATGTGCAAACCTTTAAGCTATTGATTTTGCTCACTTCTCGTCCTGTCAAGCGCACGCAATCGTTAAAGAAACAAAAAAATGCAACTTGACAGGCCGCGCCTCCCACTTGAGTTGCCCCCGTGTGTAAAAGTCGCACTAAAGGGCGCAACATCCGTCGTATGACGAAGGTCGTGGGCAGGGGCTCCGGGGGCGCGCGATCCAACGTCGGCGCCCGCTCATTCCTTGGGCACGAAGCCGCGTGCCGGCTGTGCCCAACCCATATGCTCCCCCCCGTCCAGCGCGATCATCTGACCGGTCAGGGCCGGCGCCGAGAGGATGAATCGCAGTGCGCCGCAGATTTCCCCCGGCGTCGTTCCACGTCGCAACGGGACGCTCTCCCACTGGGACCGGAAATGCTCCTCTGTCTGACGGTCGTTCCGCAGGGTCGGCCCGGGCCCGATCGCATTCACACGGATGCGCGGCGCGAGGGCGAGGGCGAGCGTCTGTGTCAACGTCCACAGCCCGGCTTTGCTCACCGTGTACGAGAGGAAATAAGGGGTTAGGTTCCAGACCCGCTGGTCGAGGATGTTGACGATGCAGCCGTCCGCTTCGGCCGGTGACTGCGCGGGCGGCCGCTTGAGCATCTGTTCGGCGAAGGCCTGCGACAGCACCAGCGGTGCCCGCAGGTTCGTCTCCATGTGGCGGTCCCAACTGGGCCGCGTCATGGTGTGGATGTCGTCGTGCTCGAACACGCTGGCGTTGTTCACGAGCGCGGTGAGCGGTCCCAGCCGCTCGCAGGCCCGCGGCACCAGTGTCGCGACCTCCTCCTCGCGTTCCAGGTTCGCCTGCAGGGGCTCGGCAACTCCGCCTTCCGCGCGGATCCGCGCCACGACCTCCTCGGCGTCCGCGGTCGAGGTGTAATGGTGCACGCCGACCCGCCATCCCGCGCGCGCGAGATCCAGGGCGATTTCGCGTCCGATCCGTTTCGCGGCGCCGGTGACCAGAACCGCGCCTTTTTCCACCCCGGCCATGACCCGTCCCCCTGCCGCTGCCGATCGAGTGTCCGGTACATACGGTCCGGAGGCGCCGGGTCAAGGCCGATGCGGGGGGTGCCGGGCGCCGACCGTGCCCCATATGATGGCACGCCGGCAGGATCCGGTTTGCAATTCCGGGGGGAAGATGCCCGACAACACCGATCCACGACGCCGCATCCTTGCGGCTGCCATGGATGTGGCGGCCGAACGTGGCTGGCTGTCCCTGGGATTTGCGGACGTCGCGTCGCGGGCCGGTGTCCCGTTGGCGGATGTCCACCGGTTCTTTCCCACCCGGTTGGATCTGCTCGCCGGGGTCGGGCGTCTCGCCGATGCGGATGTGCTGTCCGGTCCCTTGCCCGATCCCGACGATCCGCCGCGCGACCGCCTGTTCGAGGTGCTGATGGCGCGCTTCGACGCGCTTGCCCCCTTCCGGCACGGGTTGCGCTCGATCGCCCGGGACTTGCCGCGTGATCCGCTGGCGGCGACGGCACTGGCGCCACACCTGGGACACTCGATGCGGTGGATGCTGGAGGCGGCGCGCATCGACGCCGGCGGCCTGCGCGGTGCCGTCCTGGCATCCGGGCTGTCGCTCCTGTGGCTGGCGGTGTTCCGCGTCTGGATCGAGGACGAGACCACCGACCTGTCGCGGACCATGGCGGCGCTGGATGCCCGCCTGCGTCGGGCCGAAGGGCTGGTGGGCGGCGTCCTGCGCCGTCGGCGCGGTCCCGGCGATTCCGACGGGGCGGACACCGCGGCGCCGCCGTCGGGCTGAGCCTGCGCCGGAACCGGCGCGCCCGTGACGGATTTTATGTTGCGGTGCACAAACAAGGAGGTTGACAGGACCGCCTCGCGTTTCCATGTTTCCATCATGATGTTGCAATGCAGCAAAAACGGAGATGGGATCATGACGAGCAAGGCGGCAAACCCGTTTGGGGATATTGACTTCACGCGGTTCTTCGGCGAATTCCGCATGCCCGGCTTCGATGCCGAGGCTCTGATCGCCACCCAGCGCAAGAACTTCGAAGCGATTGCCACCGCCAATCATCTGGCGCTCGAAGGCGTGCAGGCGGTCATCCGCCGGCAGGGCGAAGTGGCCCGTCAGATGATGGAAGAGACCCGCGGGATGGTCACCGACCTGGTCGGCGCCGGTGCGCCCGAGGACAAGGTGGTCAAGCAGACCGACCTGGTGAAGGCGACGTTCGAAAAGACGCTCGCCAACATGCGGGAAACGTCGGAGATGCTGGCGAAGTCCAACATGGAGGCGGCGGACAAGATCGCCCGCCGCGTCAGCGAAAGCCTGGATGAGATGAAGGTCGCCCTCGGCGCCCGGAAGTAAGTCCGTCGCTCGCAGGACATGCGAAAGGCCGCCCCGGTTCGGGCGGCCTTTTCATTTGTGCGCAAAGGAGGTGGCCCTTTCCCCGTGCCCGGGGCGTTGTCGTAGGCGCTTCGGCTTAGGTGCGGCGTGCCCCTCTGCGGAAAGTCTAAATTCGCAATTTCCGTCCTGCCCCTATTCTCCGATTGAACGATTCAACCGTACCGCGAGCGATGGGATGGGGCGATTTCAAAGGGATTGGTCGCTTCGTGCCCTCCTGGTCCTGTCGCTGCTGATACCCGGCAGCGTTGTCGGCGTCCTGGCCTATGCGGACAGGGCACGCACCCTTGATGAGGCCGCGGCCCGCGCCAGCCGCATGACCGACGTGCTGCACGAGCATGCGCTGAGGGTGATGGAAACCAATCAGCTCATCCTATCCCAGGCGAGCCGGTTGGTGGCGGGGTTGGACCGGGATGAGGTCCGGGAGCGCGAGGGGGAGATCCACGCGGATCTCGCGGACCTGAAGGGCGACCTCGCCCAGGTGCAGCGCATTCGGATCATGGGTGCGGACGGTCGTCTGGCCGTTGACAGCGAACGCTATCCCGCTCCCCCCGAGGACCTGTCGCGGTTCGCCCACGTTCGGACCCCACCCCCGCCGGGGCGGCGGTCCATGGTGGGGGATCTGATCCTTGAGCCTGGGGAAATCGTCCAATCCCTACGCCTCGGTTCCAGGCCGGCGCCCCATCCCAGGTCGCCCGGTGCGTTCGAGGGGCTCGTTGCGGTCTCGATTCAGCCCGCCTATTTCCGAGCGGCCTGGAGCGGCCTCGACGCCGAGGCGGGCAGTACCGTCCGGCTGTTCCGGACCGATGGCCGGGTGCTGGTCGGCAGCCGGAGCGGGATATCGGGACGGATCGGACCCGAACTCGCGGCCGCAACGGATGCCACGCCGTCGGGTGTGGTGATGATGGCGTCCGACATCCATCCGGATGGCGAGATCGTGGCCTACCGCCGTGTCGGCCCGTTTCCCTTGTATGTCGCCTACGGCATGTCCCGGACCGAGGTCACCGCCCGGTGGCGTCAAAACTGGATCGGCTTCGCGGTCCTGGGCACGCTTGCATCCGTGGCGCTTGCCACCGTCGCCGTGCTTGCCATGGGCGGAGCCCGGCGCGAGCGCAAGGCGAACACCGCATTGGCCCAGGCGATTGCCCAGCTTCGGGCCGAAATGGCCCGGCGCGAGGCGGCCGAGGCCACCGTCCGCATGACCCAGAAGCTCCAGGCACTGGGCGAGTTGACCGGTGGGGTCGCCCATGACTTCAACAATCTGCTGACCGCCATTTCCGGCAGCCTGCGCCTGATGGCCGTCCACGTGACGGCGAAGGGGCGCCGGCACTTGGAAACCGCCAATCAGGCGGTCGCCAGCGCGACGGCCCTCACACGGCAACTCCTGACCTTTTCGCGCCGCGATATCCCGCGCGTCGAGGTCGCGGACGCCAACGCGGTGCTGGAAGCCAGCCGCGGGATGTTTGCGCGTGCCCTCCGGGGCCGGGGCGACCTCGAGTTCGATCTGGCCCCGGAGCCGTGTGTGCTGGAGGTGGACACGACCCAGTTCGAACTGGCGGTCTTGAACCTGGTGACCAACGCCGCCGACGTCCTTTCGTGCGACGGCAAGGTGCGTATCTCCACCTGCCATGTCGACCTCCGCGACCGCTGGGATGGTCTGCACGGCCGGTTCGTGATGGTGTCGGTTCAGGACGACGGCCCCGGCATGCCGCCCGAGGTGGCCGCCCGCGCCTTCGAGCCGTTCTTCACCACCAAGGATGCCGGCCATGGGACCGGCCTCGGCCTGTCGATGGTCTACGGCTTCGCCCAGCAGGCAGGAGGCGTGGCCGAGATCGACAGCGGACCGGGCCTGGGCACGGCGGTGCGCCTGCTCATCCCGGCATCGGCGAAGATCCCGGAGCCCCAACCGGGCGGGTGCCCCGGACCCGTGGCCGAGGACGAGCCGTGCGATGTGCGCGTCCTGGTCGTGGAGGACAATGTCCTGGTCCGGATCGTCACCGTGGACAGCCTACGGACCGCCGGGTTCGACGTGCTGGAGGCCGGCAGCGGGGCGCAGGCGCTGGAGGTGTTCGAGCGCAACCCCGGCATTTCGGTTTTGGTGTCCGATGTGGTCATGCCGGGGGGCATCAGCGGACTCGATCTGGCCCGCGAGGTGCGCCGGCGCTATCCGCACGTGCGCACCATCCTGACGTCGGGCTACACCCGCGACGCCCTGATCGGCATGGCACCCGAGGACGAGGTTGAACTCATGGCCAAGCCCTACGACCCCGATGCGTTGGCCGAACGGGTGCGCGCGCTTCTGGGCGAACGTCAGATCGCCATGCCGCTTTAGGCAAGGATCCGGGGGCCGGCCCCCGGATCCTTGCCGGACGTCCGGTCAGACGTTGAAGCGGAAGTGGAAGATGTCGCCGTCGACCACGACGTATTCCTTGCCCTCCTGGCGCATGCGGCCGGCATCCTTGGCCGCTTGCTCGCCGCCCAGGGTCGCGAAATCGTCATAGGCGATGGTTTCGGCCCGGATGAAGCCGCGTTCGAAGTCGCTGTGGATGACCCCGGCCGCTTCCGGCGCCTTGGCGCCGCGCCGGACGTTCCAGGCGCGCGCCTCCTTCGGGCCGGCGGTGAAGAAGGTGATGAGGTCCAGCAGCTTGAATCCGGCCCGGATGACCTTGTTCAGGCCCGGTTCCTCAAGTCCCAGGGCGGACAGGTATTCCTCCTTCTCGCCCGGGCCGAGCGAGGCCAGCTCCGCTTCGATGGCCGCGCAGATCACCACCGCCTCGGTGCCCTCGGCCGCAGCCTTCGCCTGCACCTTGCGCGTCAGCTCGTTGCCGGTGGCGGCCTCGCCCTCGTCGACGTTGCAGACGTAGAGCAGGGGCTTGGCCGTCAGGAGCTGGAGCTGCTTCCACACCGGCTTTTCGTCGTCGGAGACCTTGGCCGTGCGTGCGGGCCGTCCCTCGCGCAGCACCGCGAGCGCGCGTTCCATCAGCTCGATCTGGGCCTTGGCTTCGGCGTCGCCGCCGCGGGCCTTCTTGGTGGCCGCGACCAGCCGCTTTTCCAGGCTGTCCATGTCGGCCAGCATCAGCTCGGTCTCGATGGTCTCGGCGTCCCGGACCGGATCGACCGAGCCTTCCACGTGGGTGATGTCGCCGCTCTCGAAACAGCGCAGCACGTGCAGGACGGCATCCACCTCGCGGATGTGGCCCAGGAACTGGTTGCCCAGCCCTTCGCCCTTCGAGGCGCCGCGCACCAGGCCGGCGATGTCCACGAACTCCAATTGGGTCGGGATGACCTTGGCCGACTTCGCCACCGCCGCGATCTTGTCCAGGCGCGGATCGGGCACGCCGACACGACCGACATTGGGTTCGATCGTGCAGAACGGATAGTTCGCGGCCTCGGCCGCCTGGGTGGAGGTCAGCGCGTTGAACAGCGTCGATTTGCCCACGTTGGGCAGGCCGACGATACCGCAATTGAAGCCCATGGCCGCCTTGGAGATCTGGAAAACAATGGTTGCGGCGGGTTATGCCGCGCCCCGGCGCCGCGCACAACGTCCGTTGTGCCGGCCCGACGCGGTGCCTGAAATGGGAAGGGAAGGGGGCCGGGGAAACCCGCCGGATCCGATTTCACGATCCTTCCCGCACCCATGCGGGCGCAGGGATGGCCGTTCCCTCGTTATTCCCTCGTGGGACCGCCCTCGGCATCGGTGGCGCGCCCGCCGGCCGTTGGCTGGGCGCCTTCGGTTTTGGACGGCGCGGTTTTGGCGGGCGCGGTTTTGGGGGGGGCGGGCTTGGGCGGGGCGGTGCGCAGCGAGACCTTGCTGCCGAAGTCCGGCATCCGTCCGGCCGCCAGCAGCGGCGCCTCCGCGCTCAACGCATCCATCAGGGCGTCGAGCCAATCCTGATCGGCCTTGGCGAAAGGGTGCAGCACATAACCGTGCACCTGCTCCTTGCGACCGGGGTGGCCGATGCCAAGCCGCACCCGCCAATAGTCGGGGCCGATGTGCTGGTCGATGGAGCGCAGGCCGTTGTGCCCACCGTGCCCGCCACCCTGCTTCACGCGGATCTTGCCGGGGGGCAGGTCCAGGTCGTCGTGGAACACGATGATGTCGGCCGGCGCGATCTTATGGAAGCGTGCGGCCTCGCCGACCGATTGGCCGGACAGGTTCATGTAGGTCAGCGGCTCCAGCGCCAGGATTTTCCCGCCGCCGATCGTGCCGTCGGCGATCTGGCCCTGGAACTTGCGCCGCCAGGGCGAGAGTCCGTGCCGGCGCGCAATGGCCTCCACGGCCATGAAGCCGATGTTGTGCCGCGTCTTTTCGTATTCGGGGCCCGGGTTGCCCAGGCCGACCAGAAGAAGCATGGGGGTGGCTTCTACGGAGGTCCGCCGCCCGGCCGGAACCGGACGGCGGAACGAACCCCGTCAGACGACTTAGCCGGCGGTGCCGGCCGCATCGGCGTCGGACTTGAGGCCCGACGGCGCGATGATGGTCGCAACCGTGAAGTCACGGTCGCTGATGGTCGGCTTCACGCCGTCCGGCAGCTTCACCGCGCTGATGTGGATGCTGGAGTTGATGTCGTAGCCGAGCAGGCTGATGGTGATCTGCTCGGGGATGGAATCGGCCCGGCAGACCATCTCGATCTCGTGGCGAACGATGTTCAGCACGCCGCCGGCGCGCAGACCCGGGCACTTTTCCTGGTCCGTGAAGTGGACCGGGACGTTCACGGTGATCTGCGAGTTGGCACCGACGCGCAGGAAGTCCACGTGCACCGGGCGGTCGGTGACGGGGTGCAGCTGGAGATCGCGGGCCAGCACGCGGTGCGAGGTGCCGTCCACGTCGATGTCGAACAGGTGCGTGAAGAAGCCGGGCTTGTGCAGCTGCTTCGTCAGCGTGTTCTCGTCCAACGAGATGATGACGGGGGCCTGCTTGTCGCCGTAGATGACGGCGGGGACGCGGCCTTCCCGGCGAGTGGCGCGGGCGTTCCCCTTTCCGGCCCGCGACCGCGCCTGGGCGGCCAGCTTGATGGTCTCGGCCATAACAACTCACTCCTTGAAAGCAGTTCCGCCGGCCTCCAGGGGTGCCGGCGGACCGGGGCTTCACGCCCGCGGTTTCGGAAGGGGCCCATATAGGGCCCCCGGATCCCGTTGAACAGGGCCTTGTCGCCGCGGCCCCGCCCGGATGCCTCAGTTGAACAGGCTGGAGACGGACTGCTCCTTGCTGATCCGGGTGATCGCCTCGGCCATCAGCGGCGCGATGGAGAGCTGCCGGACATTGCGCGACACGCGCACGGCCTCGGTCGCCTGGATGCTGTCGGTGGTCACCAGCTGTTCCAGCGGCGACGCGGCGACGCGGGCGACCGCACCGCCCGAAAGCACGCCGTGGGTCACATAGGCCGCGACCGACTTGGCCCCTTGCTCCATCAAGGCCACCGCCGCGTTGCACAGGGTGCCGGCGCTGTCCACGATGTCGTCAACCAGAATGCAGCGCCGCCCCTTCACGTCGCCGATGACGTTCATCACCTCCGACACGCCCGCGCGCTCGCGCCGCTTGTCGATGATGGCGAGGTCGGCATCCAGGCGCTTGGCGATGGCGCGGGCGCGCACCACGCCGCCCACGTCGGGCGACACGATGACCAGATCCTTGCCGGTGCCGTAATTCTCCTGGATGTCCTTGGTGAAGACCGGCGCGGCTTCCAGGTTGTCCAGGGGGATGTCGAAGAAGCCCTGGATCTGCCCGGCGTGCAGGTCGAGCGTCAGGACGCGGTTCGCCCCGGCGACCGTGATCAGGTTCGCCACGAGCTTGGCCGAAATCGGCGTGCGCGGGCCCGTCTTCCGGTCCTGGCGGGCATAGCCGTAGTAGGGCAGAACCGCCGTGATCCGCCGCGCCGAGCCGCGCCGGAGCGCGTCCAGCACGATCAGCAGTTCCATCAAGTTGTCGTTGGCCGGAAACGACGTGGACTGGACGACGAAAACGTCCTCGCCGCGCACGTTGTCCGTTATTTCCGCAAAGATCTCCATATCGGAGAAGCGGCGGATGTTCGCCTTGGTCAACGGCGACTGGCACGCGGCCGAGATGGCTTCGACCAGGGGGCGGTTGCTGTTCCCCGCGATGAGCTTCATGTCTGTCAGGATCCCGCCGGCTGGAGGCGGTGGAACATACCAATGGTGCTTCGGTGTGTAAACGTCCGCCGCACCGGTTGCATATGCCTACGGGATATGACCCAAAGGCATGGCTTCCCTGGCCGTTCTCATCCCTCCATTGCGATGGCCGAAAGTTCGCGCCCGTAATCGGCCTCGCCGCGCAGGGTGGTCCGGCGGTAGCTGAAGAACCGTTCCGGCTCGGTCAACGTATCCCACGCTTCGCGGCGCACCATGTCCACGCCCGCCTGGTTCAGGCGTTTTTCGACATATCCCCCCAGGTCGAACATATGGTGGCCTGCGCGCTGCGACGGGTGGAAGAAGGCGGTGTCGGCTGGATCCCGGGCCAGGAACGGGGCCGGGAAATCCGGCCCCACCTCGTAGGAGCCGGGGCCGATGTGGGGGCCGACGGCGGCAACGATCCGGCCGGGCCGCGCGCCGAGATCCACCATCGCCCGGACCGTGTTGTCCAGGACCCCTCCCAACGCGCCCTTCCATCCGGCGTGGGCCGCAGCGATCACGCCGGCCTCCGCATCGGCGAACAGCACGGGAACGCAGTCGGCCGTCAGAATGCCGAGCGCGATGCCGCGGCGCCGGGTTACCAGCGCATCGGCTTTGGGCGCATGCGCGTGCGGCCAGGGTTCGTCCACCACCGCCACGTCGGCGCTGTGCACCTGGTACACGGTCACCAGCCGGTCGGGCGCCAGACCCAGGGCCCGCATGGCGCGCGCCCTGTTTTCGCGGACGGCGTCCGGCGAATCGTCCGAGCCGAAGCCGACGTTCAGGCTGGCGTAGAGGCCGGTCGAAACCCCGCCGACGCGGGTGAAGAACCCGTGCCGGATGCCCTTCAGCCCGTTCAACGCCCCCAGTGTCAGGGCGGGCGGCACCGTTCCATCCGCCGTTCCCGGCCCGTCCATCCGCGCTTGGTCCATGCCCGCCAAACCCGCTTCGATCCCTTCGCGCCGGTCGCCCGGCTCGCGTCGTCCGGCATTACTTTGCCAATTCGCATGGCGGCGCCAAGGACAAGTGTGCGCCCGGCCCGTGCCTTCGCCGCACTAGACCCGCTCGACGGGGCCGCCATTCTCGGCCCAATCCTTGAAACCGCCGAGGTTGCGGACGTCCCGATAGCCGAGATCCTGCAATGTTTTGCCGGCCAGCGCCGACCGTCCGCCCGAGGCGCAGTAGAGGATCACCGTGCGGTCGCGATCGAAGGCCGCATCGTGGTAGGGCGAGTCCGGGTCGGCGCGGAATTCCAACATGCCGCGCGGGACATGCACCGCCCCCGCGATCTTGCCGCTGGCCTGCATCTCCGGGGCATCGCGCACATCGACGACCAACGCTTTGCCATCCCTCATCAGGGACTCCGCCTCCTCGCGGCCAACCCGCGGTACCGTGGCGTTGGCGGCTGCGACCATTTCCTCGACCGACGTCGGCATTTCGATCCTCCCGCGTCATCGGGGCCGCCCGGCCAGATCCGTGGTCGGGGTTCCCCGGATGGGCGTACGAGGGTGCGCCTGCGCCGGAGGCCGGTCAATTTGACCCTATGCCGGACGGCGGGCGCCGACCGGGGTAAGCATCGGTGCCTTCGATCGTGCCGGCGCTACGCACGATCGTCGTGGAAACCCGCCGGGATCCCGAACCCCGGGGCGGTGATGGCAAGGACGCGGAACAGGGTGCCCATCTGGTCCGCATCGACAAGGCGCGACAGCGCCGCATCGACCGCGGCCGCCTGGGCCGGCGTGCCCGTCCGGCGCAGGCGGTCGGCCCGGACCCGGATGCCGAGCCGTTCCAGGAACGCCCCCTGGCCCACCGGCCCGTGGGTTTCCGCCCCCGCTTCCGTGGCCGCGGCGGCCAAGCCGGCGAAGCAGACGTGGGCGGTCAGGTCGGCGGTGCCGGGCGCCTCCAGGACCGGCGCGTAGGCATGCCCTTTGACCGCCTGCAGCGTGTCCCCCGGTGCCGGCCGGTCGTACCCGTAGTCGATCACCAGCGCCGCCCCGCCGTAACGGGCCACCCGCTCGCCGATCCGGCGGGCGACGGCACGCCCGGCGGGCGAAACCTCGGCCACACTGCCGATGGCGGCACGGGTGCGCACCTCGTCCGGGATCAGGGCCGCCGCCGCGGACGGCAGCGGATCGACGGCCATGCGGAAGCCGCCGGTCGCGGGGTCCACATCCACCCGCCGCTCGTGCCATCCGTCCGGGTGCCGCTCGAACTGGCGGATCGGCAGGGCGTCGAAGAACTCGTTGGCCAGCAGCAGGGTCGGCCCCTCCGGCACCTCCGCGAGGTCGGCGTGCCATTCCGGCGGGGCCGCGAGGCCCGTATGCCCGGCCAACGCCTGCGCCTGCCGGTCGCGCAGCACCGGGCTGGTCTCGACGAAATGGACGCGGACGGCGGCCAGGAAGTCCGGTGCCACCCGCGCCGCCCGCAGCGCATCGGCCATCAGGGTGCCCCGTCCGGGACCCGGTTCCACCAGCCGGACCGGGGTGGGGCGGCCCATGCGTGTCCAGGCGTCCACGCACCACAGCCCCAGCAGTTCGCCGAACATCTGGCTGATTTCGGGGGCCGTGGTGAAATCGCCGGCCGTTCCCAATGGATCACGCGTGGCGTAATAGCCGAGGCCGGGCAGGCCCAGCGCATCGGCCATGAAGGCTGCGACCGTGATCGGGCCTTCGACGGCGATCCGGCGCCGCAGGGCCTCGGCTGCGCTCATCCCCTCGATCCTGTGCTCCGAACGGCGTGATGCCGTTTCCCGGTGTTCAGCGGCGGACCATGTTCCGCTGCGCCCGCCAGATCAGCCAAGCCCCGAACAGCACCATGGGCACCGACAGGATCTGGCCCATGGTCGCCCCGCCGAACAGGTACCCGAGCTGCCGGTCGGGTTCGCGGAAGAATTCGACCGCGATGCGGGCCAGGCCGTAGCCGATGAAGAACACGCCGGCGACAAACCCGGGCCTGCGGCGAATGCCCTCCCGCCGTGCCATCAGGAACAGGATCACGAACAGCACCAGCCCTTCCAGCACCGCCTCGTAGAGCTGGCTGGGGTGGCGGGGGATGTAGCCGCCGTGCGGGAACTCCACCGCCCAGGGCACATCCGTCGGACGGCCGTACAGCTCGCCGTTGATGAAGTTGGCGATCCGGCCGAAGAAGAAGCCGATGGGACCGGCGGCGGCGATCAGGTCACCCAGCGCGAAGGGCGAAAACCGGCGGGCCCTGGCAAAGAGCAGGATGGCGACGACGATTCCGATCAGCCCACCATGGAAAGCCATGCCGCCGCGCCAGATCATCAGCGCCTCGGCGGGATTCCCCAGGTAATAGGGCAGGTTGTAGAACAGCACATAGCCGATCCGGCCGCCCAGGATCACACCGACCACCGCCCAGGGCAGGAAGTCATCGAGATCCTGCGCGGTCGGACGCAGCGGCGCCCGCTTGGCCAGCCACATGCAATAACGCCAGCCGGCGACGAATCCGGCCACGTAGGCCAGCGCGTACCAGCGGATCACCACCGGCCCCAATTGCAGCGCGACGGGGTCGATGGCGGGGAAGGCGATCGCAAGCATGAACGATGGGTCGTGGGGAGGGAACGGGAGGCCGTGCCCTTATAGGCGCGGGCGTGCGGCCGGGGCAAGGCGAGGTACGGCGCGCCGTGGGGCCGCGCATGACGCGGATCTGCCCCGGTGCAACCGTTAATTTTATATGCAATATCGTGCGACTGTTGGTATATCCCCTCCAAAAGTATTACATCCTTTTGGAGTAGATGCCGTGAAGACCGTCAAAGCGCAGCTCCTAACGGCCCTGGCGGGCCTTAGCGCCATCATCGTCGTCTGCGCCGCCAGTGCCTGGCTGTTCCTGGGCGGTTCGTTCGCCAGTGTCGCGACGATCTACAAGGACCGCGTCGTCCCGCTCAGGGACCTGAAGGTCGTCGCGGACATGTACGCGGTGAACATCGTCGACTCCGCCCACAAGGTCCGCTCGGGCCAGCTGCCGCCGGAGCAGGCCGCGCGTCTGGTGGAGGAGGCGAAGGGCAACATCCGCAAGGCCTGGTCGTCGTACATCGTGACCGAAATGGACGCGAACGAACGGCGGCTCGCCGAAGCGGCCGAACGGCTCATGGGCCAAGCCGACGAGGCGGCGGTGGCGTTGTTGCGGCTGCTCCAGGCGAAGGATCATACCGGTGTGGAGGCCTTGGCGACCAGCCGCCTCTACCCCGCCATCGACCCGGTGAGCGAGGCGATCGTCAAGCTGATCGACGTCCAGCTGGCCGAAGCGGCGGAAGCGTATGCGCGGACCGAAGCCAACTACCACCGTGCCCTATGGATCATGGGGGCTCTGACCGGTTTGGGGCTCGTGGTCTTCGCCTTCGCCCTCGTGACCGTCCTCCACCGGATCGTGCGGCCGCTGCATGCGATGTCCGCGTCGATGGAACGCTTGGCCAAGGGCAACCTGGAGGTTGAGGTCATCGGCGCCGACCGTGTGGACGAGATCGGTTCGCTGGCGCGTTCGCTCGCGGTTTTCAAGGCCGGCATGATCGAGACCGAACGCCTGCGGGCCGAGCAGGAACAGGCCAAAGCCCGCGCCGAGCAGGAGCGCAAGGACGCCATGATGCGGATGGCCGACACGTTCGAGGCGAGCGTGAAGGGCGTGGTCGAGGCCGTGGCCTCGGCGGCGACGGACATGCACGGCGCCGCGACCACGCTGCTGGCGACCGCCGAGGAGACCAGCCGGGAAGCGATGTCGGGCGCATCCTCGTCCGAACAGGCCGCAGCCAACGTGCAGATGGTCGCCGGCGCCGTGGAGGAGCTGTCCGCCTCGATCCAGGAGATCGGGGTGCGGGTTTCGGATTCGACCCGGATCGCCGACCAGGCGGTGTCCGAGACCGAGCGCACCACCGCCACGGTCGGCGGCCTGGTGGAGGCGGCCCGGGCCATCGGAGCGGTCGTCGAGATGATCCAATCCATTGCCGGGCAGACCAACCTCTTGGCCCTGAACGCGACCATCGAGGCGGCGCGCGCAGGGGACGCCGGCAAGGGCTTCGCCGTGGTGGCGTCCGAAGTGAAGGCTTTGGCCGACCAGACCGCGCGGGCGACCGTGGAGATCCAGGCCAAAGTGGCCGAGATCCATCAGGCCTCGGGCGGGGCGCAGACCGCGATCGACGGGATCGGGCGGACGATCGCCCGGATGAGTGAAATCGCGGGCGAGATCGCCGCGGCCGTCGAGCAGCAGCAGGCCGCGGCGCGCGACATCTCCAGCAGCGTCCTGCAGGCGGCGCAGGGCACGCACGGGGTGTCGGCCAGCATCTCCGTCGTGAACCAGGCCGCGGCGAAGACGGGTGCGGCGGCGTCGCAGGTGCTGGGGGCGTCCGCCGGCCTTGCCGACGAAGCCAAAACCCTCCGCCGCGAGGTCGAGGACTTCATCGCCACCGTGCGGGCGGCCTGAGCGCCCGTTTCGACGCCGGCTCAGGGGCAGGGGCCGCAGCGGGCCCCTTGCTACATCGGCAGCGTCACTGTCGCGCGCAGGCCGCCGCGCGGACTGTCCGACAGGGTGAGGTCGCCGCCGTGGGCGCGGACCACGTCGCGGGCGATGGCCAGTCCCAGACCGGCGCCGCCGGTGTCCTGGTTGCGTGAACTGTCCAGGCGGAAGAAGGGCTTGAACACCTCCTCCCGCATCTCGGCCGGGATGCCGGGGCCGTCGTCGTCCACGTGGATCGTCAGCACCAGCCCCTGCCGCCGGGCCGTGACCCAGGTGCGGTCGGCGTGCCGCCCGGCGTTGACCAGCAGGTTCGCGATGCAGCGGCGGAAGGCGTTGGGCCGCAGGTCCAGCACGATCCCGTCGGGAACGTCGGCCTCGACCCGGCCGCCCTCGCGCCCGGCGTCGGACACCACGTCGCGCAGGAGGGTGCTGACGTCCGTGCGCCGCGTCGCCTCGCCCCCCTCGCCGCGGGCGAAGGCCAGATAGCCCTCGATCATCGCCTCCATCTCGGCAACGTCCCGGCGCAGCTCCTCCACGTCCGGATTGTCGCCCAGCATGGCGAGTTGCAGCTTCATGCGCGTCAGCGGCGTCCGCAAATCGTGGCTGACGCCGGCCAGCATCTCGGTCCGCTGCTGGATCTGGCGCTGGATGCGGTCGCGCATCAGAAGGAAGGCGGCGGCGGCCTTCCGCACCTCGGCCGCGCCCTCCAGCTTCAGGTGCGCCACGTCGCGGCCCTTGCCCAGCCGGTCCGCCGCCTCGGCCAGACGGCGGATCGGGCGGATCTGGTTGCGCATGAACAGGATGGCGATCCCGATCAGCACCATGGCGCTGCCGGTCATCCACAGGATGAAGATGTAGGTGGTCGGGCTGAACAGGCGGCGTTCCGGGGAGAGGATGCGCAGCACCCCGTCGGGCAACTGGACCCGCACCTCGTACCATTCGTGCGCGACACGGGTGTTGATGGTGAAGGGGCGCCGGACCCTGTTGGCCAGGGCATAGGCCAGCGTCTCCTCCAGCATGCCCGAGATGCGCTGGGGGGCGTCCGGCAGTCGCGCACCCGGCTCGATCGTGACGATCAGGTCCATGGTGCGGGCGGCCCGCGCGATGGTCTCGGCCCGGTCGGCCGCCCCCCCGTCCTCGTCCAGCTCCTCGATGACCATGGCGATCTCGCCGGCCACCGCGAAGGCCAGGCGGTTGGTCATGGTTTCCCAGTGCCGGTCGTAGAAGATGAACGTCGCCACCAGCTGGGCCAGGATCACCGGCGTCAGCAGGATCAGCAGCGACCGCCCGAACAGCGTGCGCGGCAGGATCAGCTTCAGGATCCGCGTCGGCAGCGGGCGGGCCTGGTCACGGGCGCGGCGTTCGGCGCCGGCTTCGACGGCGGTGGTCATGGCACCCTCGCGGGGTCTGCCCTCACGGGTCCGGCCTCAACACATAGCCCTCGCCGCGCACCGTTTGCAGGTACCGCGGTTCGCGCGGGTCGGGTTCGATCTTGCGGCGCAGCCGGGTCACCTGCACGTCGACGGTGCGGACGTTGGCGCCGCTGATGCTGGATTTCTCCACCAGCGCCTCGCGGGTGAAGATGGTGCCCGGCGTTTCCGCCAGCACCCGCAGCAGGCTGGCCTCCGCCTGGGTCAGGCGGATGATCCGGTCGCCGTCGCGCAGCTCGTCCCGGCCCACATTGTAGACGAGGCCGCCCAGGACCAGTTCCTGCGGCGGTGCCGGCGGGCGGGGCACGCGGCGCAGGATGGATCCGATGCGCAGCAGCAGCTCCCGCGGTTCGAAGGGCTTGGCCAGATAGTCGTCGGCCCCGGCCTCCAGGCCGGCGATGCGGTCGTCGGGTTCGCCGCGGGCGGTCAGCAGCAGGATCGGCACGCTCTTGGTCGCGCGGAGCGAGCGGGTCAGGTCCAACCCGCTCTCGCCGGGCATCATCACGTCCAGCACGATCATATCGACCTCGAACGCCGCCAGGTGCGCCCGGGCTTCGGCCGCGTCCTTGGCGGCGGTGACGAGGAAACCGTTCTCGACCAGATACCGGCGCAGGAGGTCGCGCAGACGGGTGTCGTCGTCCACCACCAGGATGTGCGGCTTTTCCTCGGACATGCGGCCCCTTCCTGCGTTCCCTCCGGGGGCGAGTATAGGGAATCCGGCGGCCAAGGCGACAGCCGCACCTTGACGGCGGGTGGCCGACGGGCGGATTCTGTGGACCGGCGCGGCCCCTTCGCGCCGGTTCCTTTTCTGCGGCGGACCCGTGGTACCGGAATATTCTGCGCCGGACGTGACGGCAAGATTGCTTGCCCCCCGGGGAAACACCGTGGGGACGGACGAGGCCCGGCTGGTGGAAAGCCATGTGCCGTTGGTCAAGAGCTTCGCCCGCCGCTACGCCCGCTTCGGCGTGTCCCAGGCCGATCTGGTGCAGGAGGGGCTGATCGGCCTGCTCCAGGCCGTCCGGAAATTCGACCCGTCCCGCGATGTGCGCCTCGGCACCTATGCCGCCTGGTGGGTCCGGGCCGCCATGCAGGACTATGTGGTCCGCACCTGGTCGGTGGTCCGGCCCGGCAAGACGGCGCCACACCGGGCGCTGTTCTTCGCCCTTGTGCGCAAGGCGGCCGAACTGCGCACGGAAACGGGGCTCCTGGGCGAGGATGTGGTGGCGCGGCTTTCGGCCCGGTTCCGCCTGCCGCCGTCCGAGGTGGCGGGCATGGCCACCCGCCTGTCGGCCCGGGACCATCCGTTGCCACCCACCGAAGCGGAGGAGGGGGCATTGCGGGCGCCCGACCCGACGCCCGAGGAGGTGGCCGAGGCCCGGTCCATGGCCCGGCTCTGGCGCAAGGCGGTGGAAGCCGGCCTTGCCGTCCTGCCCCCGCGCGAGGCGACCATCGTCCGCCTGCGGCATCTGAGCGAGCCGGGGTCGACGCTGGAGGCGCTCGCCCACGAGTTGGGGATCAGCAAAGCGCGGGTGGTCCAGCTCGAACGCCGCGCGCTGGAGCGTTTCCGCCAAGCGGTGGAGCCGATGGCCGGCGCGCTCCTGTCCGGCCGGGCGGCTTGAGCGGAGAGGCCTAACGCAGTTCCCCGGCCCGGCGCGTGGCGGCGGCGATGGCGCGGTCGAACAGGTCCTGGATGCCGTCGGGTGCCATCAGGACATCCAGTGCCGCGCGGGTGGTGCCGCCGGGGCTGGTGACGTTCTCGCGCAGCCGGGACGCGGGTTCCGGCGACAGGCGGGCCAGTTCGCCCGCCCCCGACACCGTGGACCGGGCGATCCGCATGGACAGGTCGGGCGGAAGCCCCGCCTTCCGCCCGGCCTCGGCCAGCGCCTCGATCAGCAGGAACACATAGGCGGGCCCGCCGCCGGACACGGCCGTGACCGGATCGATCAGATCCTCCTGCTCCACCCACGCGGTTTCGCCCACCGCCGACAGCAGCCGGTCGGCAAGCGCGCGCTGGGCGGCGGTCGCCGCCGCGTTGGCGCAGCAGACGGTCATGCCACGCCCGACCGCCGCCGGCGTGTTGGGCATGGCGCGGACCACCGCCGCACCCGGAAACCGGTCTTCGAAATAGCCGATGGTCTTGCCCGCGGCGATCGACACCACGACCGTGCCGGGGCCCACGAAGCGGGCGCAGGCCGGGGCAGCGGCGTCCATCATCTGCGGCTTCACCGCCATCAGCAGGGCATCCGGCTGGAAACCGGCCGGCACCTCGTCGGGGGATCGGCGCAGGATCACACGTGCGTCGGCGGGCACGGACCCGCCGTCGCCCCGGGTCGCGTTGGGATCGACCACCTCGACCGCCGAGACGGTGCCCGCCGCAAGCCAACCCTGGAGCAGGGCGCCGCCCATCTTGCCGCAGCCGACCAGCAGAAGCCGGGCGGCCGCGGCATCGTTCCGGGACGGGGTGGGGGACGATGCGGTGCTCACGCCTCGCCGACGGTTTCGAGGATGGCGGCTTCGACCGCCTCCTGTGCGGTTTTCCCGCCCCAGACGACGAACTGGAAGGCCGGATAGTAGCGCTCGCTCTCGGTCAGGGCGGCCTCCATCAGGTCCTCGATCTGCTCCACGCTGATGCCGCGTGTGCCGCGCAGCAGCAGGGTGTGGCGGAACATGGGGGTGTGCTCGTCGGGCTCGACGTCGAAGTGACCCAGCCACAAGCGGTTGTTCACGGTGGCCAGGAGTTCGTTGACCTGGCTGCGGCGGCCGGCCGGCACCTTCATGTCGAACTGGCAGGTGAATTGGAGCGTGCCGAATTCCGGCTGCCAGACGAAGTAGACGCGGTAGTCGCACCAGCGGCCCTGGATCTCGACCAGCAGCTCGTCGTCGCTGGCACGGTCACAGGGCCATTCGTTCGCGAGAACGACCTCCTCAATCACGTCCAGGGGATTGGCGGATGTCTTCTGGGTTTCGATGGCGACAACCGACATGCCTTGCGCCTCCTTGCGCGCCAGGGGACGGTCCTTCACCCGGTAAACCTCCGTCCACGACATGTTGTGGCCGTTCGGTCATGGGCTACTACAACAGGGACGGTGCCAGACCGCCCCCACCCCCGCAACTGAATTGACTGGATTCGGGCCGCGTCCAGATGGGCCGGAACGGGCCCGCCGGGGTTAGTCCGTGTCCCCGCCGCCCGCAGCGGGCGCGTCGCCGTGCCCCTTGCGAGGCGCCGGCCGTTTCGGGGCCGGATCCGCATGGGCGAGCTCGCGGTCGGCGAGCAGGGTGGCGACGACGGCTTCCAGGCTGGCGACGCGATCCTCCAGCTCCTCCTGCCGGCGGCGGGCTTCGGCGGCCATGGCACGGGCCACCTCCAACTCCTCCCGGCTGGGGACGTCCATATCCCGCATCCAGCGCTCCAGGCGCTGGCGGACATGGGACTCGAGTTCGTCGCGCACGCCGACAGCCGCACCGATGGCACCGGTGGCAAGACGGGCGAGATCGTCCAGGAGCTTGTTGTCGGTCTGCATGGATCCGGACCTTCGAAGCTTTCGGGCTATATGGCGCCCGACGGCGCCCGGCGCAACGCCGGTTTTACCGGCGGGCGGATCCCAGGGGTTTTGGTCGTCCCCTGTATAACATGGGACATCCCCGATCGTTGCGGCTACCACCTTGCCGGGCGCCGCCCGGCGGGCGATGCTGCCGGCGGAAAGACCGCATGGGAGGGATCGTGGACAGGCCCCGGATCGCCGTCCTTCTGGACGAGAACACAAGCGAGGACGCCACCCGTTACGAGGCGTCGAAGACCTATTTCGCGGCCGTGCGGGACGCCGGCGGGCTGCCCTTCGGCATTCCCTACCTGCCCGAGATCGTGGCCCCGGTCCTGGACGACTTCGACGGGCTTTTGTGCGTGGGCGGGCGGTTCGCCTATCCCGACGCCTGGTACCTGGACGGCATGCGGTCGCCTTTCCCTGAATCCGAGCGGCTGGGAATCGAACGGGCGCTGATGGAGGGGTTCCTTTCCCGGGACAAGCCGGTGCTGGGCATCTGCGCCGGCATGCAGATGCTGGCCTGCCTGCACGGCTGCCGGCTGTCCCCCGACCTCAAGGCGACCCGCCCGGGGGCCGGCGAGCACGACAAGCGCGGGCACATCCACGCCGTCGAACTCGCGTCCGGCTCGATGCTGGCGGGGATCGTGGGGCAGGGCACCTTGCCGGTGAACAGCCGCCACCGGGAGGAGGTGGCCGCGGTTTCATCACGGGTGGTCGCCAGCGCGCACGCCGGGGACGGGGTGGTGGAGGCGGTGGAGGTGCCCGGCCGCCGTTTCGCCCTCGGCCTGCAATGGCACCAGGAGGCGTTCGCCGGGACCGACCATCCGGGCAACCGTATCTTCAACGCCTTCGTGGGGGCCTGCGCGTGACGGGTCGGCCGACGGACGCGGTGCCCCTGGTCTTCCACCTCGCTGACGCATCGGCCGCGCTGGAGCGGCAAGGGCATCCGCGGTTCGTCGAGATGGGGCGTCATGGGACCATGTCGGTCGAGCTTTACGCCCCCCGCGGCACCGACCCGCAGCAGCCCCACAAGCAGGACGAACTGTACGTGGTGGTGTCGGGCACCGGCCGGTTCCTGTGCGCCGACCGGTCGACGCCGTTCGGCCCCGGGGACGTGCTGTTCGCCCCGGCCGGCGCGGTCCACCGGTTCGAGGACTTCAGCGACGATCTGGCGGTGTGGGTGATCTTCTACGGGCCGCAGGGCGGGGAGGCGCCGTAAGGCGCCCCAGCTGGCTGCTTCTGCCGGCTGTGGAGGCAACCAATGCCTCCACATGCCGGAGGGCGCGACTGCGCCCCGCGCCCGGTGGTTCAGTGCAGCTCGGCCCGGATCTGGCTGCGCAGGGTGTCGATCGGCACCATCTGGCCGGCCCGCTCCAGATGCCAGAAGGTCCAGCCGTTGCAGGCCGGCAGGCCCTGGACGGCGGCGCCCACCTGGTGGATCGAACCCTTGTGGTCGCCGAAGCGGCTGGTCGCCACCAGCGTGCCGTCGGCCCGGACCTTGGCGCGCACCCGGCGGAACGGGTCCGACAGTTCCGTGCCCGGCGGCACCAGCCCGCGTTCGACCAGCGAGCCGAAGGGGATGCGGGGTTCGGCCCGTTTGCGCTCGACCGACAGGGCCTGGGTGTCCTCGACCGGGCGCACGTCCTCGATCCGGGCCTGGGCGGCGCGGGCATAGGTGTGGTCGCGCTCCAGCCCGATCCACTTGCGGCCCAGTTGCTTGGCGACCGCCCCGGTGGTCCCGGTGCCGAAGAACGGGTCGAGCACAAGGTCGCCGGGTTCGGTGGACGACAGCAGCACGCGGTAGAGCAGGGCTTCCGGCTTCTGCGTCGGGTGCACCTTGCGGCCGGTCCCGTCCTTCAGCCGTTCCTCGCCGGTGCAGATCGGCAAGGTCCAGTCGCTGCGCATCTGTAAATCGTCGTTGAGGCGCTTCATGGCCTCGTAGTTGAAGCAGTAGCGCGCGTCCTTGTCCTTGGCGGCCCAGATCAGGGTTTCGTGCGCATTGGTGAAGCGCCGGCCGCGGAAATTCGGCATCGGGTTGGTCTTGCGCCAGACCACGTCGTTCAGGATCCAGAACCCCAGGTCCTGCAGGATGGCGCCGACGCGGAAGATGTTGTGGTAGCTGCCGATCACCCATAGGCCGCCGTCGTCCTTCAGCACATGCCGTGCGGCGGCCAACCAGTCGCGGGTGAAGCGGTCGTAGGTGGCGAAGTCCTGGAACTTGTCCCAGTCGTCGTCGACGCCGTCGACCCGGCTCTGGTTCGGGCGCGTCAGGTCGCCCGCAAGCTGCAGGTTGTACGGCGGGTCCGCGAACACGAGGTCGACCGACCGGGCGGGCATGCGGCGCATCAGGTCGATGCAGTCGCCGACCAGGATGCGGTTCGGTTCAATCAGGGACGAATCGGCACTCATGGGTCGCAAGATGAGTCATGCGACTCGACCGCGTCAAGCGCTATCCATGGGCAAGAGTCTTGGGAGTCATAATGTTAGGGGCCATTGTTCAACCGGTGCAAAAGATCGCCGGTGGTGCGGCGTAGGTCCCCGTTCGCGCAATGCGCGCAAATGCTCTGCGGTTGGATAGCCGGCATTGCGGTCCCACCCGTAATCCGGGTGGTTTTGCGCCAGTTCGGCCATGATCCGGTCGCGCTCGACTTTCGCCACGATGGACGCGGCGGCGATGGACAGGGACCGGGCGTCGCCTTTCACCACCGTGACGCAGCGGCAGGCCAAGCCGGGCGGCGCCCGGTTCCCGTCCACCAGCGCCAAGTCGGGTGCGACGCCCAGCCCCTCCACCGCGCGGCACATGGCCAGCATGCTGGCGTGCAGGATGTTCAGCGCGTCGATCTCGGCGACATCCGCCAGCGCCACGCCGACGCGGGCGTGGGCGCGGATCGCGGTGGCCAACTCCGCCCGGCGGGCGGCAGGGACCTTCTTGCTGTCGTCGATCCGGGCGGCGATGTCCGCCGGCAGGCCGCCGTGCGGGTCGTGCACATCGGGCAGCAGCACGGCCGCGGCCACCACCGGGCCGGCCAGCGGCCCGCGGCCCACCTCGTCCAGTCCGCACACACGCGCCGGTGCCGGGGCGTGCAGGCGTTCCAGCGACAGGTCCGGCCGGGAGCGGATGGTTTTGGTACGGGTGTTGGGCATGGCGCCTAGCTGCCGTGTCGGCGCCGACGGGTCAAGCACCTGCTCTCGGACCCCGGGGGCCTAGAGCAACCGCATCTGGTCCCCGGGCCGGGGCGGCGGGGCGAACAGGTCGGTGCGCAGGTCCCAGCGGCGTTTGTTCAGACCCAGGCGCTTGCAGGCCAGATCGAAGCGCCGGGCCAGCAGGGCGGCGTAGGGGCCGGTGCCGCTCATCCGCTCGCCGAAGCGGCCGCGGTAGAGTTCGCCGTCGCGGCTCTGCCGGATCAGGGACAGGACGCGCTCGGCCCGGTCCGGCGCGTGGGCGCGCAGCCACTCGTCGAACAGGTCCGCGATCTCCCGCGGCAGGCGCAGCAGGATGTAGTTGGCCGCCGTGGCCCCGGCTTCGGCCCCGGCCTCCAGGATGCGTTCCAGCTCGTGGTCGGTCAGCGACGGGATCATGGGCGAGGCCAGCACCGCCGTGCGCACGCCCGCGGCCGACAGCTCGCGCAGGGCCGCGATCCGCCGTGCGGGCGTGCTGGCCCGCGGTTCCATCCGGCGGGCAAGCTCCCGGTCCAGCGTCGTGACCGACAGGCAGACCGTCACCAAGCCCTTGGCCGACATGGGCGCCAGGATGTCCAGGTCGCGCAGCACCAGCGCGGATTTGGTGATGATCCCGACCGGGTGGTTGTGGGCCGCCAGCACCTCCAGCAGCCGGCGGGTCAGGCCCAGGCGCCGCTCCACCGGCTGGTAGGGGTCGGTGTTGGCCCCCAGCGCGATCATCTGCGGCGTGTAGCCGGGCGCGCGCAGGGCCTTTTCCAGCAGGTCCGGCCCGTTCGGCTTCCAGAAGATCCGGGTCTCGAAATCCAACCCCGGCGACAGGCCGAGATAGGCATGGGTCGGCCGGGCGAAGCAGTAGATGCAGCCGTGTTCGCACCCCTTGTACGGGTTGATCGACCGCTCGAAGGGGATGTCCGGGCTGTCGTTCGTGGTGAGGATCGTCCGACTGGCATCCACGCCCAGGACCGTCGCCAACGGCGGGGGATCGGCATCCTCCCCATCCGGTACGCCCCAGCCGTCGTCCACCCGGGCACGGGCATGCGCCTCGAACCGGCCCACCCGGTTCGAGACCGCACCGCGGCCCTTGCGCACGCGATCGGGAAGCTCGTCCGACATGGCGGAAACTTGCCCGCTGATTTGGAACATTTCAAGAACATTCGGGCGGGTTTCCCGATGTCGTGCGTTACACGGGCGACGCGCCACTTCGGGAGCCTTGCCGCCTCATGGATGTTCGCCCGAACCCGATTGTCCCGGTGCTCGCCGCCGACCCGAACGAGGCGGCGTCCGCGACCGCCAGTGCCATCGACCATGCCCTGCACGGAATTGCGACCGCGATCGAGATCACGGGGGTGGGGATCATCCTTGTCGGCGCGATCATCGCCTCGGTCCTGTTCCTTCGTCGGGGGTTCGGGGCGCCGGGCTGGGGCCCGGCCTTCCGGGGGTACAGGGCCAATCTCGGGCGTGCCATCCTGCTGGGCCTGGAACTGCTGGTCGCGGCCGACATCGTCGGCACGGTGGCGGTGACGCCGTCGTTCCAGTCGCTGGGCGTGCTCGCGGTGATCGTGCTCATCCGCACGTTCCTGAGCTTCTCGCTGGAGGTCGAGATCGAAGGACACTGGCCCTGGCGGCGGCGCGAACTCGAAGGCCGGCACGGAACCGGCGAGCGGCTTTGACCGCGATGTCGGGCAAGCCCGTCAACCCACGGGCAGCGTGGCTCCCAGGACGCCGCCGTAGACCAACTGCCCCAGCAGTGTCGTCAGCGGCGTGCGCCGGCCGTAGTTGAGGCCCAGGAAGCCCGGTGGTTCCAGGCCGCGCCGGGCGATGGGCGGATCGTACTCCGATGCGATGCGCGGATGCACATGGGGCACGACCGTCAGGGAAACGAGCAGGAACAGGCCGTGCAGCGCGCCGAGGGCCGCGCCCAGCCACCAGCTCGCATGGCCCAGGCTGGCGAACATGAGGAAGTAGAGCATCGCGAAGGCCGACCCGCCCAACGTGTAGAGGACGTAGCCGAGGACCACGGCCCGGCGGCGGTTCGCGGTCACGAAGGTCCCGAACAGGAAGGGCAGGCTCAGGCGCGAGAACCCGAGGCTCTGGCTTCCCTGAAGGATGATCGTCATCAGCGCCGTGGCGACCAGGCTCCAAACCAGCACGGCGTCGATGTTGGCGAGCAGGCCGGCGATCAGCACGGCCGGCCTCCCGGGGATCCGCAGCCGGCGGCCCTCCTCTCCGCTTGGCACAGGGCGAGGGCCGCCGACACGAGACCGGCGTGGGTGTAGGCCTGCGGGATGTTCCCCAGCGCCTCGCCGCTCGCGGGATCGAACTCCTCCGCCAGCAGCCCGACATCGTTGCCCATCGCGAGCACGCGTTGGAAAAGGCGGTGCGCCTCGTCGATCCGGCCCTGGAGCGCCAGCAGCTCGACCGTCCAGAAGCTGCACATCCCGAACGCACCCTCGCGGGTGGGGATCCGGTCGTACCCGTCGCCGTACCGGCGCACCAGTCCCCCATCGCCGAGGTCGGACATCAACCGCTGGAGGGTGGAGACGATCCGCGGGTCGCGGGCGTCCCGGTAGCCGAGCCGCGCCATCGTCAGCACGGCGGCATCGAGCCAACCCTCGTCCAGAACGCCGACATAGCACCGGCGCGCGGGGTCGAAGCCGCGTGTCTCGATCGCCTCCCGGATCGCATCCCGTTCGCGGCGGTACACGTCGGCCGGCACCTTGAGCCGGCCCGCCTCGTGCAGGCGCACCAGCCGGTCCAGCGCCACCCAGCACATCAGCTTGGAATGCACGTAGTGGCGGGGCGGGCCGCCGATCTCCCAAATCCCGTTGTCGGGTTCGCGCCATCGCTCGCAGACGATCCGTCCGAACTGCCGCAGCATGTTCTGCTCGGCATAGTCCAGCCTGCCACCACGCTCGGCGAACAGGAACGCGCCATCGACGACGGAGCCATAGACGTCGAGTTGGAACTGCTTGACGGCGTCGTTGCCGACGCGGACCGGCCGGGACCCCCGGTAGCCCTCCAGATGGTCCAGTTCGGCGCCCCTCACATCCGAACGCCCGAAGGCGTCGTAGAGGATGTCGAGCCGCGGCCGGGTCAGGCGGGTGGAGTGGAGCAGCCATTCCAGGAACGCCTCCCCCTCGCCCCGATAGCCGAGGTCGAAGAACACCTGGAGCGTCGTGGACGCGTCGCGCAGCCAGCAGAAGCGGTAGTCCCAGTTCCGACCGGCGCCGATGGCTTCGGGCAGCGAGGTCGTGGCCGCCGCCATCACCGCCCCCGATTGACTGTAGGTGAGGAGCTTGAGTGCCAGCGCGCTGCGCAGGACCGCGGCCCGGTACGGGCCGTCGTAGCGGCACCGGCCACTCCAGTCCGCCCACCAGCCGACCGTCTCCGCCAGCCGCCGGCCGGCCTCTTCGAGCGGCGGCAGCACGAGGATGTCGCGGTTGGCGTAGACAAGGGACAGCACGCATTCCATACCCGCGCGGACCACCATGCATCCGCGCAGTGAGGTCCCGTTCGCAACCGGCTCCAACGCCGTGCCGCCGCGCAGGAGGAGGATTTCGCCGCGGTGTTCGCACGCCCAGCCCAGCGTGCCCCGTCGCGACAGCCGGACCGAGGCGCGTCCATAATCGGGCCGGGGCTGGAACAGGATCTCGACATCGACTTCGCCCTCCAGGCCCTCGACGATGCGCAGGATTTCGCGCTCGGGATCGAGACGGGCATCGCCCTCCACCTTCAGGCCCACGAGGTCGGTGACCCGCACCCGTCCGGAGGAGGTGGTGAAGACGGTTTCCAGGACGTTGGTCCCCTCGGTGTAACGACGCTCGGTGGCGAAGGGAGACACCGGCCTGACCGCGAAGCGGCCGCCGCGCCGACGGTCGAGCAGGGCCGCGAACACCGAGGGGCTCGATATGTCCGGCAGGCACAGCCAGTCGATGGAGCCCTGGCGCGACACCAGCGCCACCGATCGGCAATCGCCGATGGCGGCGTAGTCGGCGATGGGAGGGTAGGCCGTCTCGTCCGAGGCCGGCCGCAGGGCGGCCCCGGCATCCCGCCGCGGCCGTTCGATCCCGCCTCTGCGGTGCACGGCATCGGCCATGGAAAGCTCCTTCGGCCGTGGGATTTCCCACGTCCTGCCCGCCGGAACGCGTCAAGTGAACCTCCGCTTCGGCCGCTCTGTTGCAGGTTGTGTGGTCGCGGAACCGCGGTCGGGATCCGCACGTCCGGACCGAGCGGGATCATCCCTACGACGGAAAGGCGACCCCGTCCGTGCGGGAACCCCGCCCCCCGGCCAGCGCATCAAACCCCCGAAGACGGAGGGGCGCATGGACCCGATGGGCGTGATCCGACAGTCCGCAACCGCAGCCGATGGGGATCTCGTTGCGCGTCTCCGCAACGGGGAGGCCGATGCGTTCCGCACCCTCATGCAGCGGCACAACCAGCGCCTCTTCCGATTGGCGCGGGGCATCCTGCGGGACTCCGCCGATGCCGAAGACGCGCTCCAGGATGCCTACGTCCTCGCCTTCACCCGCATGGACCAGTTCCGTGCGGACTCCAGCCTGGCGACCTGGCTCGGGCGCATCGTCATCAACGAGGCGCTCCGGCGGCTCCGGCAAAGGATGCCCATGGTGGACCGCGACGGCGATGGATCCACCGGCAGGGGACGGGAGGGCCAGGTGGTCCCCTTGTTCCCGGCCCAGCAGCCGCCCGCCACGCCGGAAGAGGATGCGGCACGTGCCGAGATCCGGCGCGTGCTGGTGCGTGCGATCGACGGTCTGCCCGACAAGTTCCGGCTGGTCTTCATCCTACGCGAGGTCGAGCAGATGAGCATCCGGGAGGCCGCTTCGGTCCTTGGCATCCCCGAGGACACCGTCAAAACGCGCCTGCACCGGGCCCGCCGCATGCTCGGCCGCAGCCTCCGCCGGCAACTTTCGTCGGACCTGCCCGGCATGTTCCCGTTCGCCGGCGCGCGTTGTGCGCGTGTGGTTTCGCATGTGATGGGGCGCCTGGGGGCGCAGGGGGCATCGGCCGGTGACTAGGTTGGCCACCTCCAGGGATCGATCCATTGACGAGGGAGGGAACCATGACGATCCGCACAATCCTGGCCACGGGCCTGATCGCCGGCGCATTTGTCCTGGCGGATGTTCCCGCGCAGGCCCAATCCATGGAACAGGCGCCGCCCGGCGGGGCGTACCGGAAGGTCAGCGAGCTTGTCAGGCTGCCGGACTTCCTTCCGGGGCTCGGCACGCTCTACGTCGATCCCGGAACGCTGCCGGCCGGACCCTTCCTCGCCTATGACCGCGACGGCCGGCTGGTCAGCACGATCTACATGGTGCCGCTCGAGGACATCCAGGCGCAGAAGAGGTTCGACAACCTCACGTCGGCCGGAGCCAACGTCGACCACGTCGACATGTATTTCAACGCCGGCCATCCGGGGGTGGAAAAACCCCACTACCACATCGTGCTTTGGCATGTGACCCAGGCGGACGAGGCCCGCGTTGCCAGCCGGTAGCGTTATCGGGCGGCGCTCGGTGCTGTGGGCCGGCGGCTGTGCCGCCGGCCTCGCGCCGTTCGGCATGCCCTTGCCCTCGGTGGCCGCTCCGGTGGTCGAGATCCGCATGCGCGGCAACGCCGACGGCTCGAAGGTCTGGTACGACCCGGTCGGGGTGCTGATCGAGCCGGGGCAGATCTTGCGCTGGATCAACGCGGATCCCGGCAACGCGCACACCTGCACCGCCTACCATCCGCGGAACAACGGGCATCCGCTGCGTATCCCGGACGGGGCGGAGCCGTGGGATTCCGACTATCTGCTGCCCGGCGGGACATTCGAGCTGCGGCTCTCGGTCCCCGGCGTCTACGACTATTTCTGCATTCCGCACGAGGAAGCGGGCATGGCGGGACGCATCGTCGTCGGCCGGCCGGCCGGGCGCGCGGAGGTGTCCGCGGACACCCTGCCGGAGCCGGCCCGCCGGGTTGTCCCGCCGGTCGCCGAAATCGTCCGGCGCGGTGCGGTCGGGGGCGTCCCCTGAGCCACGCCGGCCCGAGCGGCCGTCACCGTCCCGGCTTCCGGTGCTCCTGAAGGCGGGGCATCAGTTCGACGAAGTTGCAGGGCCGGTGGCGGTTGTCCAACTGGTCCTTGAGGATCAGGTCCCAACCGTCGCGCACGGCGCTGGTGCTGCCGGGCAGGGCGAACAGGTAGGTGCCGCCCGCCACCCCGGCGGTCGCCCGGCTCTGGATCGTCGACGTCCCGATCTTCTGGTAGCTGAGCCAGCGGAACAGCTCGCCGAAGCCGGGGATGTCCTTTTCGCAGACCTCGGCGAAGGCTTCCGGCGTGACGTCGCGGCCGGTCACCCCGGTGCCGCCGGTGGTGATCACCGCATCCACCTCCGGGTCGGCGATCCAGGCGCGCAGCCGGGCCGCGATGGCGGCGACATCGTCCTTGACGATCGCGCGGTCGGCCACCGTGTGGCCCGCCGCCCCGATCCGCTCCACCAGCGCATTGCCGGACGTGTCGGTGTCCGGCGTGCGCGTGTCGGAGACCGTCAGGACCGCGATGCGGACCGGAATGAAGGGGCGGGTTTCGTCAATTCGTCCCATCCTCGGACATCCCATTGGAGTCTGGGCCGTTGGGGCTTGGGCCGCTGGGGCTTGGGCCGCCGCCGTAGTCCGCCATTTCGGCGGCTTCGGCCGGCACGAACTGCGGCCATTGGCCGGCCGCCAGCGCATCCAGCGTGGGCGTCTCCTGGCCCAGGCGCAAGCGGTAGATCCAGAAGTTGGCGAGCACCCGTTCCACGAACGTCCGCGTCTCGCGCGCCGGCAGGGTCTCGATGAACAGCAGCGGATCGCTTTCCGCCCGCATCGTCTTGCGCCAGCGGCTCAGGTTGCCGGGACCCGCGTTGTAGGCTGCCAGCATGGCCAGCAGATTGTTGCCGATCTCCGGATGTCCGCCGAGCTGCGCCAGATAGCGCTGGCCCAGGCTGACGTTCAGGCCGGGTTCGAACAGGTGCTCGCCCGTGGCGTTCGGGCGGTGCACCGGAGGCAGGCCCTGGAGGGCGCCGGCGGTGGCCGGCATCAGCTGCATCAGGCCCGAGGCGCCGGCATGGCTGCGCGCCCGCGGATCGAACCGCGATTCCTGGCGCATCAGGGCGAACACCAGGGCCTTGTCGATGGCGAACCCCTCGGGCGGGGTCCAGGGCGGCACGGGATAGAGGGCCGCGTCCCAGGTGGAGCCTTCGGGCGTTGCGATGGCGTTGCCCAGCCTCAGCGCCAGCATCGGCATCTGCGCCCGGACCGAGATCGCCAGCAGCGACTGCTCGAGCAGCGGCTCGCCCTGCGGGTTGATGCGGCGCAGCTCGGCCTCCGCCAGTTCGCGTTGCCCGGCCTGCAGCAGGCCGATGGCGCGGCGTCCGGCCGGCGTGGCGTCCAGCTTGGCGAGGTGCGCGGCCGTCAGCTCGGGCACCTCCCACTTGAATTCGGCGTCGATGCCCAGAAGGCGGCCGGCGATCAGACCGTAGAAGGTGCGCGGGTATTCGGCCGCGCGCGCCAGCCACTTCGACACTTCGTGCGGGCGGCCGGCACGGGTGTGGGCGCGCGCCGCCCAGAATGCACCCGCCGACACGTCCCAGGCGGACACGCCGTTGCCGCGCACGACCGCCTCGAAGAAGCGGGCGGAGCGGTCGACCTGACCGGTGCGCCAAGCCGACAGGCCGGCGATCCAATTGGCCAGCGGGATCGACGCGCCGGTGCGGCCCGCGACCTCGGCGGCCACGCGCAGCGCCTCGCGGGGGTGGCCGGCATAGAACAGCTCCGCCGCCGCATCGGCCCGCGCCATGTCCAGGGTCTGCGGATCAAGGTCCTGGGCCGCCCCGTCGCTGTCCAGCAGCGAAACGGCCTCTTCCAGTTCGCCCGCCTTCAACAGACGGTCCACCCGCTCCAGCAGGGCCGTGCCGGCGGCCGACCGTTCGGCCCGGGCGCGCGGCTTCACGTCCAGCGGACGCTGGTTGTCGTAGCTTTCCAGATTGCCGCCGCCCAGACCGCCCGTTTCGGCGGGCGCCTTGGGCGGCCGTTCGCCGCGCGGCTGCCGCCGGACGGCCAGACGGTACACCTGGTCGGCGTTGGGATGGTCGGCATACCGGTCCAGCCACGCGCGGAGTTCCGGGAAGCCGGCGCGGTACGAGGGGTGCATCAGGCGCTGATAGAGCACATGGCCCATCAGGCGCTGGTCCTGGATGCGCGCGAGTTCGCGGTCGGCCCTGTCCCAGTCCGCTTCGGATTGCAATTCGAACACCCGGCGGTAGCGGCGGGCGTCGGCCGGCGGCATCTGGTGGTCCTGCGCCTGCACCTCGTCCGTCAGCAGCACCGGGTCCGTCAGGGACCAGGGGCGCAGCGCCTCGGGCGCGGGCTTGGCCATCGCGGATGGCTGCGGTTGCGTAACCGCAGCAACCTGGACGGTTGCCGGCGCGGCGGGATTCGGCTCGTCGGCCTTGGCCCGTATCTCGCCGGTTGGATCGCCAGAGGCGAGCACCAGCAATGACGCGCCTAAGAGGAGGGTCGTTCGCAGATACCGCGAGGTACCCACGTTCCAGCTCATCCTATGCATGTGGTTGAGTTAGACGGCTGGAGGGCGGAGGGCAATCCTCAAATCGGAGACAAATTTTAGACTTTCGGATAGTCGCGTGCCGGTTCCCTTTGGAATCTCAGCATTTTCCCGGCCCGGATCAGCCGGAATCTTTAGTTAAAATTTTTTGCTTGACCGAAAGCAGATCCTTCCACGCCTCCCGCTTCGCCGACGGCGTGCGCAGCAGATAGGCGGGGTGGAAGCAGGCGAGTGTGGGCACCGGGGACGGCAGGCCGGTCACCGGATGTTCGAACCAGCGCCCGCGCAACCGGGTGATCCCTTCGCTGCGGCCCAGCACCGCGCTGGCCGCGGTTCCGCCCGCCAGCAGGAGCACGGGCGGCCGCACCAGCGCGATGTGCCGTTCCAGGAACGGCAGGCAGACCTCCATCTCGGCCGGGCTGGGTTTGCGGTTGCCCGGCGGCCGCCAGGGCAGGACGTTGGTGATGTAGGTGTCGGCCGTCCGCGACAGGCCGATGGACCCGAGCATCAGGTCGAGCAGGCGTCCGGCGGGGCCGACGAAGGGCTTGCCCTGCCGGTCCTCCTCCTCGCCCGGCGCTTCGCCCACCACCATCACGCGCGGTCCCGACGCCACGCCGTCGGCGAAGACGGTGGAGGTGGCGGTGAATTTCAGCGCGCAGCCTTCGAAGTCGCGGACGGCGGCTTCCAACTCCTCCAGCGTCCGTGCGGCCTGGGCCAGGCGGCGGGCCTCGGCGGCGGCCTCGGCGGCACCGAGGGGGGCGGTGCCGGTGCGTGCCGGCCGGGGTGCCCCCGGTGAATGGAGTGGGGCGGGCGGGGCTGTCCCCGCGGATCCGGGGCGGGTTCCTTCGGGGGATTGCCGGGCCTGGACGGCGGCGCGCGCACGGGCGGAAACGGCCGTCCAATCGGTCGGCTCGTCCGCGATGGCCTCGTCCGCGCCGGCATCGATCTGCCAAGCGAGTGCGGCGAGAAGTTGCGCCCCGTCGGTCATTGGCCCGATGATGCTCCCGTCCTAATTTTCATACACGGTTCCGGTGACCGCGGCCATGCCGGCGGATGTCGGCACGAAGCAAGAGCGCCCGTGGACGGCGCCAGTGGGGTTGGGGAGAGATATGGAACGCGAAAGCATGGAATTCGACGTCGTGATCGTCGGCGCCGGCCCCTCGGGCCTGTCCGCGGCGATCCGGCTGAAGCAGCTTGCGGCCGAACAGGGCCACGACGCCAGCGTCTGCGTGATCGAGAAGGGGTCCGAGGTCGGCGCCCACATCCTGTCGGGTGCCGTGATCGACCCGATCGCGCTGAACGAGCTGATCCCCGACTGGCGGGACAAGGGGGCGCCGCTCAACACCCCGGTCACCGAGGACCGGTTCGTCATGCTGACGGAAACCGGCGGCCGGCGCGTCCCCAACCGGCTGCTGCCGCCGCTGATGAACAACCACGGCAACTACATCGTCAGCCTGGGCAACGTGTGCCGGTGGCTCGCCCAGCAGGCCGAGGCGCTGGGGGTCGAGATCTTCCCCGGCTTCGCCGCCGCCGAGGTGCTGTACCACGAGGACGGCAGCGTGAAGGGGGTCGCCACCGGCGACATGGGGATCGGCCGCAACGGCGAGCACCTGCCCAGCTACACGCCGGGGGTGGAACTGCACGCCAAGTACACGTTCTTCGCCGAGGGCGCCCGGGGGTCGCTGTCCAAGCTGGTGCAGGAAAGGTTCAACCTGCGCGAGGGCGTCGATCCGCAGAAGTACGGCATCGGCATCAAGGAGCTGTGGCAGATCGACCCGTCCAAGCACCAGCCGGGCCTGGTGATGCACACCGACGGCTGGCCGCTCGGCAAAGGTGCGGCCGGCGGCTCCTTCATGTACCACCTGGAGGACAACCAGGTGGCGGTCGGGTTCGTCGTCCACCTGAACTACGAGAACCCGTACCTGTCGCCGTTCGACGAGTTCCAGCGATTCAAGACCCACCCGATGATCCGGGGCTATTTCGAGGGCGGCAAGCGGCTGTCCTACGGCGCCCGTGCCATCAACGAGGGCGGGTTGCAGTCGGTGCCCAAGCTGGCGTTCCCGGGCGGGGCGCTCATCGGCTGCTCGGCCGGGTTCGTGAACCTGCCGCGCATCAAGGGCACCCACAACGCGATGAAGACCGGCATGCTGGCCGCCGAGGCCGCCTTCGCCGCGCTGAAGGCCGGCAGCCAGGGCCATGACACGCTGACCACCTACGAGGAGGCGTACCGGACCTCCTGGGTCTACAAGGACCTGTGGAAGGTGCGGAACGTGAAGCCGAGCCTGAAGTGGGGCCGGTTCCTCGGCAACTTCCACGCCGGCGTCAGCATGTGGCTGAACGATCTGGGCCTGGGGGCGCTGCTGCCGTACACGCTGCGCCACGACAAGGCCGACCACGAGACGCTGAAGCCGGCGTCGGAGTGCCAGCCGATCGTCTATCCCAAGCCGGACGGGGTGCTGACCTTCGACAAGCTGTCGTCGGTTTACCTGTCCAACACCAACCACGAGGAGGACCAGCCCGTCCACCTGGTGCTGAAGGATCCGAACCGGCCGATCGAATACAACCTGCCGAAATACGACGAACCGGCGCAGCGGTACTGCCCGGCCGGCGTGTACGAGGTGGTGCGCGACGACGCCGGGAATGCCCGGTTCCAGATCAACGCCCAGAACTGCGTGCACTGCAAGACGTGCGATATCAAGGACCCGACCCAGAACATCGTCTGGACGGTGCCCCAGGGCGGCGGCGGGCCGAACTACCCGAACATGTAGGCCGGGCCGGCGGGCGGAGGGGTGGGGGACCGCCCCTCCCGTTCGCCCCCATGGCTCCTCCCTCCGGCGTATTGAAGCCGGGTCGGGTGCGTGCAACCGTCTCGTGCGGCCGGTCCCGGTGACCGCCGCCAACCAAGCACGCGCGCCGAAGGCGCCGCCCTGGGAGGAGCCTCGCAATGAATCCGAACCGTCGTTCCCTTCTTGCCGCGACGACCGTGTTGGCCGCAGGCCTGCTGTGCGGCGCCACGACCGCGCTGGCCCAGCCGAAGATCCTTGTCGGCGTGAGCTGGGCGAACTTCCAGGAGGAGCGCTACAAGACCGACGAGGCCGCCATCAAGGCGCGGTTGCAGGAGCTGGGGGCCGAATACGTCGGCACCGACGCCCAATCCAACGCCGGCAAGCAGTTGTCCGACGTCGAAGGCATGCTGGCCCGCGGCGTGAAGGCCATCATCGTCAACGCCTGGGATGCCGACGCCATCCAGCCGGCCGTCGCCAAGGCCCTGGCCGAGGGCGTTCCGGTGATCGGCTACGACCGTCCCATCGAGGCCCGCGAGGTCTTCAACGTCACCTTCGACAACCGCGAGGTTGGCCGCATGCAGGGCCGCGCGCTGCTGGAGGCGAAGCCCAAGGGCAACTACGTCTTCATCAAGGGCGCGCAGACCGACCCGAATGCCGCCGTCTTCCACCAGGGCCAGCGCGACGCCCTGAACGAGGCGATCCAGAAGGGCGACATCAAGGTGGTGGGTGACGAGTTCACCGAGCGCTGGCTGCCCGCCAACGCGCAGCGGAACATGGAACAGATCCTCACCCGCAACAACAACCAGGTGGATGCGGTGGTGGCCTCGAACGACGGCACCGCCGGCGGCGTCATCGCCGCCCTGGCCGCCCAGGGCCTGACCAACGTCCCGGTGAGCGGGCAGGATGCCGATGTGGCGGCGCTGAACCGCATCGCCCGCGGCCAGCAGACCATGACCGTCTGGAAGGACGTGCGCGAACTGGGCAAGGTCGCCGCCGACACCGCCGTCCAGCTCGCCCGCGGGACCAAGCCCGGGCAGATCGCGGGCGTGACCAAGCTGGCCGGCCCGAAGAACGTCCAGACCGACGCCATCCTGCTGAAGCCGGTGGCCGTCAACCGCGACAACCTGGCGGCCCTGATCGAGGTGGGCTGGGCCCGGAAGGAGGCGGTCTGCCAGGGCGTCTCGGGCGCGAACGCGCCGACGGCGTGCCGCTGACCGGCAGCCGTGGAGCACGGCCCGATCCCACGGATCGGGCGGTCGTGCTCCATGTGCTTGTTCGATGGAGCAAACTCCACTCCGGCGGTTCCGCGTGAGTGGAGTTTGCTCCAGCGGACCTTCCGTCCGACCGGTGTGGAGGCCGGTCCGCCCGGCCTCCACGGCCCCTTCCATGGTGCCGCCCCATGACCGTCGCCCTCGACACCCGTCCGCGTGACAAAGGCGCCGACGGACGGATTGCGCGCATCACCCGCACGCTGGAGCTGGACACCCGCCTGCTCGCCATGGCCGCGGCCCTGGTGGTGGTCTGGGTGGGGTTCGACCTTCTGACCGGCGGGGTGTTCCTGACCCCCCGCAACCTGTGGAACCTGGCCGTCCAGACCAGCGTAATCGGCATCACGGCCGCCGGCATGGTGCTGGTCATCGTGGCCCGCCACATCGACCTGTCGGTGGGGTCGGTGCTGGGGTTCGTCGCGATGGTCATGGCCGTCCTCCAGGCCGAGCTGTTCCCCTACGGCGTCTGGTGGAACTGGATCGTCTCGCTGGCGGCCGGTCTGGCGCTGGGGGCGGCCATCGGCGCCTTCCAGGGCTGGTGGGTGGCGTACCGGGCGGTGCCGGCGTTCATCGTGACGCTGGGCGGGCTGCTGATCTACCGGGGGCTCGCCTGGTGGGTGACCGAAGGGCGCACCGTCGCCCCGCTCGACCCGACGTTCCAGTTGATGGGGGGCGGCCTGCTCGGCTCCATCGGCGGGTTCTGGACCTGGGTCTTCGGGGCGGTGGCCTGCGCAGCCCTGGCCTATGGCGCCTGGAGCAACCGGCGGCGGCGCCTGGCCCATGGGTTCCATGTGCGGCCGATGTGGGCGGAGCTCCTGGTGCTGGGGATCGGGACCGCGCTGGTCCTCGGTTTCTGCTGGGTGATGAACGCCTACACCCGGCCGCGGACCGATCCGCCGATGTCCCAGGGCATTCCGATCCCGGTCCTGATCCTGATCGGCGTGGTCCTGGTCATGTCGTGGCTGGCCCGGGCGACCCGCTTCGGCCGCTACGTCTTCGCCATCGGCGGCAACCCCGAGGCCGCGGTGCTCGCGGGCATCAACACCCGGCGCGTGACGCTGGCCATCTTCGCCCTGATGGGCACGCTGGCGGCGTTGGCCGGGGCGGTGCAGGCGGCCCGGTTGAACGCCGGCGCCAACTCCACCGGCGAACTTCTGGAACTCAGCGCCATCGCCGCCGCAGTGATCGGGGGCACGTCGCTCGCCGGCGGTGCCGGCACCATCGCGGGGGCGGTGCTGGGGGCGGTCATCATGCAGAGCCTTCAAAGCGGCATGGTGCTGCTGGCCCTGCCGACCCCGTTGCAGAACGTCGTGATCGGCGCGGTCCTGATCGTCGCCGTCTACTTCGACAACCTCTACCAGCGCCGGCGGCGCTGACGCCCGAGGGAGGTTCCGGTCATGGCGACCCCACTTGTGGAGATGCGCGCCATCTCCATCCAATTCGGCGGCGTGAAGGCCGTGGACGATGTGTCGGTGGACCTCCACCCCGGCGAGGTGGTGGGGCTGCTCGGCCACAACGGTGCCGGCAAGTCCACGCTGATCAAGATCCTGTCGGGGGCGTACCGCGCCACGTCGGGCGAGATCCGGATCGACGGGCGCAAGGTCGACATCGGCAGCCCGCAGGATGCCCGGCGCCATGGGATCGAGACGATCTACCAGACGCTGGCGCTGGCGGACAATCTGGACGCGCCGGCCAACCTGTTCCTGGGGCGGGAACTGCTGACGCCCATGGGCACGCTGGACGACCACCGGATGGAGGCCGAGACCCGCAAGGTCATGAAACGGCTGAACCCGAACTTCACCAAGATGAAGGAACCGGTGAAGAACCTGTCGGGCGGCCAGCGGCAGGCCATCGCCATCGCCCGCGCCATCTACTTCAACGCCCGCATCCTGATCATGGACGAGCCGACGGCGGCACTCGGCCCCGAGGAGACCCGCCAGGTGGGCGAGCTGGTCAAGCAATTGAAGGCCGAAGGCATCGGCATCTTCCTGATCAGCCACGACCTGCACGACGTGTTCGACCTGTCCGACCGCTGCACGGTCATGAAGAACGGCAAGCTGGTCGGCACCGTGCGAACCCGGGACGTCACCAAGGACGACGTCCTGGGCATGATCATCCTGGGGAAATCCCCCGCCATCGCGGTCGCCTGACGGGCGGCCCGCCCGCGGGGCCGGCCGAGGGGCGGGGGAGGGGCGGGGGAGGGGGCGAGGTCCAGGGGTGGTCTCATACCGCCCAGCGAAAGTTTCGACTTTCGCTGGGCGGCGGGTGCGACCGCGCCCCGCGCCTCCTGGCGCGCAAGCCAAGCGGAGCGCCGGCGTTTGAGGGACAAGCCGAGTGCATGGAGACATGCACTCGGCGGTCTCAGCGGTTCCGGGACGTGTTTCCTTTGCCGTCGCCGGCAAGGTTTCCGGCCACGCCCTGGGCATGGCGGTCGATCTGCTCGGCATCGGCGGTGTGCTTGTTGCGGGCACGGGTGCCGGTCCCGCTGGGCATGGCATTGCCCTGTGACTCCTTGCCCGGATCCTGGTCCGGGTTGTCGATGTTGCGCTTGTTCCCGCTCATGGCTTGCACCTTCGACAGGATGGAATGCCCGCAACAGCCGGCGACCCGAATGGTCACGGAAGAGCGGCGCGCCGTGGCGGTGTGAAGGTTGCGCGACCCGGCGGCGGCGCCTTAACCTTCACGGTCCTGGTGCAGATGGAGCGGCCCTCGCGGCCGGTTGGGCGCATGCTGAGGATCGGAAGGGTGGCGGGTTTCGCCGCGGTGCTGTCGGGCGCGCTGGCCGCCGGCCTGGGGACCTCGGACGTATCGGCGTCCGGGGTGGCACTGGTGAAGCCGGCCGCCGCGCAGGAGGGTGCCGCCGGGCCGACCTCGCTCGCCGGCAGTTACCTGTCCGGCCGCCATGCCCAACGCGTGGACGACTGGCGTGCCGCCGCCGCCTTCATCAAGGGCGCGCTCGAACGCGACGCCGGGAACGTGGACCTGCTGCGCCGCGCCTTCGTCCTGCAACTCGGCTCGGGCGAAACGGCTGCGGCCCTTTCGTCCGCGCGGGATCTGATCCAGCGGGAGCCGGGAGCCCAGTTGGCCACGCTGTTCCTGATCGCCGAGGATGTGCGTGCCGGCCGGTTGGACGAGGCCGCCCGGCGGGTCGAGGCGATGCCGCGCGAGGGCATGGCCCAGTACCTGCAACCCCTGCTGGCCGCCTGGACCGAGATGGCGCGCAAGCAGCCGGAGCGCGCGATTTCCGCCCTGGCGCCCCTGGAGCAGGCGGCCGGCCTGCGCCCGCTGATGCAGCTTCATGCCGGTCTCATCCACGAGCTGTCGGGCAACGCCGATGCGGCGGCGAAAGCCTATGCGGCCGCTTTGGAGGCCGGCGCGCCCTTGCGGGTCGTGCAGGTGGTCAGCGGCTTCCATCGCCGCACCGGCCGGACGGCGGAGGCCGACGAGGTGTTGGCGCGGTTCCTGGCCGCCAATCCGGACAATGCCCTGTTCGATCCCGCCGACACCCGGCCGGTGGTGGGCAACGCGGTCGAGGGCATGGCCGAGGCCCTGTTCAATCTTGCGGTGGCGCTCGACCAGGAGGGGGCGGACGAGACGGCCCTGCTGTACGGCCGGATCGCCCTGCATCTGAGGCCGGAGTTCGGCATGGCCCGGCTTGTCATCGGCGACGTGCTGACCCAGCGCCGTCGGTACGACGAGGCCATGGCCGAGTACGCCCGGGTCAAGGGGGATGCGCCGCTGTCCTGGGTGGCGCGGATGCGCACCGTGGACGCGCTGAATGCCCTGAAGAAGCATGACGAAGCCCTGACCCTGCTGGCGGCCATGGCGGACGAGCGCAAGGACCGGTCGGATGCCCTGACCCGGATGGGCGATATCCAGCGCCAGACGGAGCGCTTCGCCGACGCCCTCGCCTCCTACGACCGCGCGATGGAGCGCATCGGCACGCCCCAACCCCGGCACTGGTCGATCCTGTACGCCCGCGGCATTGCCGGCGAACGGTCGGGCAACTGGGCCAGGGCCGAACAGGATTTCCTGAAGGCGCTGGAGCTTTCGCCCGAGCAGCCGTACGTCCTGAACTATCTCGGCTACACTTGGATCGACCGGGGCGAGAACCTGGAGCGCGGCAAGCAGATGGTGGAGCGCGCCGTCCAGCTTCGCCCCAACGACGGCCATATCGTCGACAGCCTGGGCTGGGCCCATTTCAAGCTGGGCGACCTGGAACAGGCGATCAAGCACCTGGAACGCGCGGTCGAGTTGCAGCCGTTGGACGCGACCATCAACGACCACCTGGGTGATGCCTATTGGCAGATCGGCCGCCACCAGGAGGCACGGTTCCAGTGGAACCGCGCCCTGCTGAAGGCCGAGGAGGCCAAGCAGATCGCCGAGATCAAGACGAAGCTGGAGCGCGAGATTCCGCGGCGGCTGGCCGCCGGGGCCCAGCGGAGCGGTGGACCGTCCAAGTGACCGCCGGGGCCATTGCCGACCCGGTGCGGCCGGCCGTCGTCACGGTTGCCGCTCCGGCAAAGGTCAACCTGTACCTCCACGTCACCGGCCGCCGGCCGGACGGCTACCACCTGCTGGACAGTCTGGTGGCGTTCGCGGGCGTCGGCGATACGGTGGAGGCGACGCCCGCGGACACCCTGTCGCTGACCATCGACGGGCCGCAGGCGGGGGCGCTCGCCGCGGAGCCCGACAATCTGGTGCTGCGGGCGGCGCGCCTGCTGGCCGAGGCAGCCGGGCAGGAAGGCCGGGGTGCGGCCCTGCGCCTGACCAAGCGGCTGCCGGTGGCGTCCGGCATCGGCGGCGGGTCGGCCGATGCCGCCGCGGCGCTGCGGGCGCTGGCCGCGCTGTGGGGGCTGGCCCTGGACGATCCGCGCCCGATGGAGATCGCGCCCCGGCTCGGGGCCGACGTTCCCGTCTGTCTGCTCGGCCGTACGGTGCACATGGGCGGCGTGGGCGAGCTCCTGACGCCTGCGCCCGCATTGCCGCCGGTCTGGCTGGTGCTGGCGAATCCCGGCATTCCCTGTCCCACCCCGCCGGTCTTCAAGGCGCGGCGCGGCCCATTCTCGGACCCCGCGCCGTTGACGACGGCCCCGGCCGACGCGCAGTCCCTGGCGACGGCCCTGGCCGCGCGGCGCAACGATCTGGCCGAGGCCGCGACGGCGCTGGTGCCCGAGATCGCGACGGTGCTCGCCGAGCTTGCCGCGCTGCCGGGATGCCTGCTGTCCCGGCTGTCGGGCAGCGGGGCGACGGGCTTCGGCCTGTTCGCCGAGTCCGGGGCGGCGCAGCGGGGTGCGGCGGCGCTCCAGGCCGAACGGCCGGGCTGGTGGGTCGCGGCGGCCCCCTTGTTGCCGGACGGCCATTCGTTCCAGGAGGCCCCCACCCCCGAAAGATAGGGAGGGCTTCGTCTGGGTGTTGATCCCCGGCGCGTCAGTGGCTATGTTCCCGTCCCGCGCTGGTGGGGCGTCGCCAAGCGGTAAGGCAGCGGTTTTTGGTACCGCCATTCCTAGGTTCGAATCCTAGCGCCCCAGCCACCCTTCAAATCGTGAAATCCAAATTTATACAAAGGCTTAAGACAGCGCTGTAGCCGCGACTTTAGCGCGCCTCTAGGCGTCCGGGATGAATTGTCGGCAAACAAGGCTGGGTGGCCAACGTCACAGGCCGTGGGACGGGAACTGGCGGGATAGGTGGATGGAGTGTTTTCCACTGCCGATCTGCGGCGACCCCGTACGGCTCTGTGGGCCTGTCCTGCTGCACAGTGTGCCGGCCATCTTGTCCGCACCGGCTACGCTCACTGCCGTCCGAGCCGGGGGAGCGTCAGATTATGGACATCGAACAGTTCATTTCCCGTTGGACAGCGGGCGAGGGCGGGCAGGAACGTGCCAACTATGCTCTCTTCCTGAGCGAGCTTTGCAGCGTCATTGGTGTGCCTCCCCCTGATCCGGCCGGGACTGCCACCGAGAACAATGCTTATGTGTTTGAACGTGCGGTGACCTTCCGTGAGCCCGATGGCTCAACGGCACGAGGACGGATCGACCTCTACAAGCGAGGATGCTTCGTACTGGAAGCCAAGCAGAGCCGCCAGGGAGAGGGCCCGAAGGCAAGCGGTGGGGGAAAGCAGGAACCCCTTCTTGCCCTGGAGCCTGCCACGCGGAGCAAGCGTTCCAGTCGGCATTGGGACGTTCTCATGATGAACGCCCGGCGGCAGGCAGAGGACTACGCCAGGGCTCTGCCAACCTCCGAGGGGTGGCCTCCGTTCCTCATTGTCTGCGATGTTGGACGCTGCCTTGAGTTCTATGCGGACTTTTCTGGGCAAGGGAAGAACTACGCTCAATTTCCCGACCGGCAGGGCTTTCGCGTGTTCGTCGAGGACTTGCGCGACCCTGCCATTCGGGAGCGGCTGAAGCTTATCTGGACCGAGCCGCACAGCCTCGATCCAACCAAAAGGTCGGCCAAGGTCACCCACGACATCGCTGCTCGTCTTGCCAAGGTCTCCAAGTTCCTTGAGGACCAGCGCAGCGCGGATGGCCGACCTGTCCACTCGCCCACTCAGATCGCTCTCTTCCTCATGCGCTGCCTCTTCACGATGTTCGCGGAGGATGTGGAACTGATCCCGAAGGACAGCTTCAGGGGCATTCTGTCCCGATGCCGGGAGAACCCGGACCTCTTCCCACGCCTTGTCGGGCAGATGTGGGGGGCGATGGACACGGGCGGCTTCGCTTTCGCTATCGAGGCCACCGTCCGCCGGTTCAATGGCTACCTGTTCAAGGATCGGACGGTGCTGCCCCTGCCGCGGGAGGAAATCGGGGAACTCTTCGAGGCAGCCAATGCGAACTGGAAGGAGGTCGAACCCGCGATCTTCGGCACCTTGCTGGAACAGGCGCTCGATCCTTCGGAACGCCGTCAACTCGGAGCCCACTATACACCCCGCGTCTATGTTGAGCGGCTTGTGGTCGCGACCGTGATCGAGCCCTTACGTGAGGAATGGGACCACGTTCGCGCAACGGCGGAACGCCTGAACGCGACCGGCAACCCCAAGGGGGCACTTGCCGAGGTGCAGAAGTTCCATACCCGGTTGTGTGACTTGCGGGTGCTGGACCCGGCCTGTGGGACGGGCAACTTCCTCTACGTTACGATGGAGATGATGAAGCGCCTTGAAGGCGAGGTGCTTGAGGCGGTGGCGGACCTCGGCGGGCAGGAAGCCCTGGGCCTGGAAGGCCATACGATTGATCCGCATCAGTTCCTCGGGATGGAAATCAACCCGCGAGCGGCGGCAATTGCCGAACTCGTGGTGTGGATCGGGTATCTGCAATGGCACTTCCGCACCAAAGGCGGCGCGCCCGCAGATCCGATCCTGAAGGATTTTCGCACGATCAAAACGATGGATGCCGTGCTGGCCCACGATGGCCGGGACCTCGTTCGGGATGGCAGTGGGCGTCTGGTGGCCCGCACCGATGCCGAAGGGCAACAGGTCGAGGTCTACAGCTACCGGAACCCACGTCGTCCCGATTGGCCGGCGGCGGACTACATCGTCGGCAATCCCCCGTTCATCGGCGGCAAGGACATCCGGGGGCGCTTGGGCGAAGGGTATGCGGAGGCTCTGTGGAAGGCGCACCCGCACATGAATGAGAGTGCGGATTTCGTCATGTACTGGTGGGACCGGGCTGCGGAACTCCTGACCCGGAAGGCTTCGCGTCTCAGGCGGTTCGGTTTCGTGACGACGAACTCCATCACGCAGGAGTTTTCGCGTCGGGTCATGGTGGAGCGGCTGAAAGCGAAGAAACCCGTCTCGTTGCTGATGGCGATACCCGATCATCCATGGACGAAAGCGACACGCGACGCCGCCGCGGTGCGGATTGCTATGACGGTGGTAACAGCCGGGACGCACGAGGGCGTGTTGCAGGAAGTAGTGCGGGAAACCGGCCTTGATAGCGATACGCCTATGGTTGAAATGGAAGATCACCGAGGAGTGATAAATCCAGATCTTTCTGTTGGTGCAGATGTAACAAGTGCGGTTCCGTTACAAGCAAATGACTACATTTGTTCTCCAGGTGTGAAACTACATGGTGAGGGCTTTGCGGTCACGCCTCAACAGGCGGTTCATCTTGGGTTTGATAAGCGCGAGGGTTTGGGTCGGTATATCCGACATTATCGAAATGGACGCGACCTAGCAGGGATTGCAAGGGGAGTTATGGTAATCGACCTGTTCGGGTTATCGGCGGAGGAGGTTCGTGCCCGATATCCCGAAGTTTACCAGCATCTTCTTGTGACTGTTAAGCCAGAACGCGAACATAACAATCGTAATACTTATCGGTTGAATTGGTGGATATTTGGTGAGCCGCGTCGAGAGTTGCGAGCCGCGCTTACCGGTCTGCCCCGCTACATCGCGACAGTTGAGACGGCCAAGCACCGCGTCTTCCAGTTCCTGGATGCATCGATCCTCCCCGATAATATGCTTGTCTGCGTGGGCCATGATGATGCCTGGGTTCTCGGGGTTCTCTCCTCACGCATCCATGTCTTGTGGGCCTTGCGAACCGGTGGTTGGTTGGGGGTTGGCAACGACGCTCGATACCAGAAAGCGCGATGCTTCGACCGCTTTCCCTTCCCCGATCAATCCGAACCGCTCCGTGACGACATCCGGGCCATCGCCGAGGAACTGGACGCCCATCGAAAGACCCGACAAGCGGAGCATCCCCGACTCACGCTCACGCAGATGTACAACGTCCTGGAAAAGCTAAGGGCTGGAACTCTGCTCGATGCCGATGATGAGCGCATCAAGAGCGAGGGCTTGGTGCTGATCCTCAAGGAGCTTCACGATCGGCTCGATGCTCTCGTGTTCCAAGCCTATGGATGGTCTCCCGATCTGTCGGACGAGGAGGTGATTGCCCGTCTCGTCGCCCTTAACAAGGAGCGGGCGTCCGAGGAGGCACAGGGTCTCGTCCGATGGCTCCGCCCTGCCTACCAGAAGGCTCGCGCTGGGATCACCGAACAGGTCGTACCGGAAGTGATGGAGAGCCAACGCGAGATGGTCCTTGTGGCGGAAGTCACCAAGGATCAGAAGCCCCGCTTCCCCGATGATGAGGTGGCCCGCACGGCTGCTGTCATGGCTGCCCTCGCAAACAGCACCGGAGGGCTCGATGCCGCGACGCTCGCCAGCACCTTCCGGCAGGGCAGGCGTGTCGAACCTCAGATCAGGGCAACCCTCACGTCGCTCATGCGGCTCGGATTCGCCTCATCGAACGATGGCTCCACGTTCCGCCTTCGCCGTGCGGCATAGCCGGAAGACAAGCCATTCTGGAGTTAGTCGTTTGGCTGCGAGACTTCCTTGGCGTGGAGGACGGCGCGGAGAGCGTTGACCCGGTTGCGGGCCTTGGTGCGCCAAGGTGCCGGGTGTGCGGGTCACCGAGGCCGCCCCCGGCTTCCTCGCCACCGTCGGGCGGCGCGAAGCGCGTCTATGTTACGCGCCGGCGGGGCCTCACGGCCCTGTGGCTGTCTCTTTTGCCGAGGCCGGGATGATGGACGTGGAGGCGAGCTGATCCACCAATCCCGGCCTCGGGTGCCTTGAGTGGCTAACGACTATCCCCACCCAGCATCCCCAATGCCGCGACCACGCGCTGGCGGTCGGCGGGGGACAGCGGGAGGATCGGCCGCGGCGGTTCGGAATGGCAGAGGCCCAAGGCATCGGCGGCGGCATACATGACCCGCAGGCTGCCCAACTCCTTGAACAGGTCCCAGAGCGGCTCGAAGCGCCCGTTCCAGCGCGCCACTTCGGCCTCGTCGCCCGCCTGGGCGGCGCGGAGGAGCTTCAGGGTCGGTACGGGCAGCAGACCGCCGACCACGCTGTACCACGCATCTCCACCGGCCAGGACGGCAGCCGGGACGTTCCAGTCACCGCTGTAACCGATGGCAAACGTGCCCGGGACCCTTGCGCGGAGCGCCTCGTGCCGCGCTCGCGCCTCCGCGGCCGGGGGCGCCGGGTTTTTCACGGCGGCAATGCCGGGAACGGTGGCCAACCGCTCCAGCAGGGCATCGGAGAAGGTGAAGTGGGTCGTCGCCGGGTTGTTGTAGATGCAGAGGGGCAAGTCCGTCGCCCGCGCGACGGCAATGAAATGCTGGAAGACCTCTTCCTCGGTCAGCGGGGTGTAGGACACCGGGGCGAGGAGGAGGCCGTCCGCTCCCGCCGCCTGCGCATCGCGCGCCAGATCCTGCGCGTCGTCCGTCCGGAGCGCGCCGACGCCCACGATCAACGGAACCCGCCCGCGCCGGCAGCCCGCCGCCGCCTCGATTGCGCGCCGCCGCTCGGCCCGGGTCAGGTACGCATAGGTGCCTGTGCTGCCGAGCAGGCCGATCGAATCCACCTCCGCCGCCGCAAGGCGCTGCACCAGGCGCACGAGGGCGTCGGTGTCCACGTGGCCGCGCGGGTCGGCGGGTGTGATGGGAAACGCGGAAAGACCACGGAACATCGTCGGCACCATGGACATCGCTTGGCTCCTCTGGACGGCTGAGCTCGGTCGGGGCAATCGGTTCGGGATCTGCGCCGCCACGGCGCGGTCGGGGGCGTCCAACCCCTCGGCCGTGGCGGTGACGAGGCTCGCCGGGCGGGACATGCATCCGCGCGGCACCTCGACAGTCCTGGACCCTGGTCCGAAACTGGTACACAAGGAACATCCAGTTTTCGCCGAAAAAACCAGGCCAGTTTCCTGCCATGGCATCGGACGCCCCCGCGCAGGCGCGGATCACCCAAAGGATCTGCGAGGCAATCAAAGGCCAGATCGCCTCCGGCCTGCTGGCCCCCGGCGCCCGGCTGCCCTCCACCCGGTCCTTGGCCGCGGAGTGGGGCGTCTCGCGGACGACGGTGATGGTGGCCTACGAGCAATTGGCCGCCGAGGGGTACCTGGAAACCCGGCAGGGTGCCCGGGCACGGGTCGCACAGGGGCTTGGGCCCCCGGCTGCGCAATCCGGGCCGCCTTCCCCCGCGGCCATGCCCGGTCGGCTTTCGGCCTTCGGGCAGCGGTTGGCCGGTTTCCCGCTCCCGCCCGTCGCCGGCACGGAGCGGTTGGTGGCGGATTTCCGCTACGGCGAGCTGGCGGCCGCCGACTTCCCCAGGCTCGCCTGGAGAAAGGCCGTCACCGGTGCCCTGCTGCGCCGGCATTCGCGCCTCCAGTATGACGACCCCTGTGGCTCGCCGGATCTTCGGACGGCTCTGCAGGGCTATTTGTGGCGGGCCCGCGGATTGCGCTGCGATCCGGGCCAGATCCTGATCGTGAACGGCTCGCAACAGGGGCTCGACCTCTGTGCGCGGCTGCTGCTCGATCCGGGGGAGCGGGTCGTGATGGAGAACCCGGGCTACACTCTCGCGCGGCAGGTCTTCGTGGCGGCCGGGGCGGAGGTGGTCCCCGTCGCCGTCGACCGGGAGGGACTGCGGGCGGATGGGCTCCCTCCGGCGCGGCTGGCCTATGCCACGCCGTCCCATCAGTTTCCGCTCGGCAGCGTCATGTCGGCGGGACGGCGGCGGGAACTGCTCGCCTGGGCACGGCGTACCGGCGCCTACGTCATCGAGGACGACTACGACAGCGAGTACCGCTTCGATATCGCTCCGATCCCACCGCTTCAGGCCTTGGATGCCGCGGGACGGGTCATCTACCTGGGGACGGTCTCCAAGACGCTCTCGCCGGCCTTGCGCCTCGGCTACCTCGTCGTCCCTGCGGCGCTGGCTTCCATCTTCGCCAAGGCCAAGAGGCTCGCGGACCGGCACACGCCCAACCTGGAACAGGAGGCCCTGGCCGCCCTGATCGGGAGCGGCGGCTACGAGCGGCATGTGCGGCGTGCCCGCCGCCGGAATGGCGAGCGGCGCGCCGCCCTGCTGGCCGCCTTGTCGGCAAATTTCGGCGACGACGTGACGGTGGTCGGTGCCGATGCCGGACTGCATGTCGTCGTTTGGCTGAACCGGGTGCCGAGGACCCAGGAACGCATGCTCATCGCGCGGGCGCATGCGGCCGGTGTCGGCGTGTACCCGGTCACTCCCCTGTATGCCCCCGTTCCCACGGCCGCCCTACCCGAAACAGCCGGGCTGGTGCTGGGGTACGCCGGCCTTGATGAGCAGGCCATAGAGCGGGGCGTGCGGGCGCTGAAGTCGGTTCTTGATGCCCTCTCCGCCGAAGGGACGGCAGGTCCGGCACCGGATCAACAACGCCCGCGATGACGATCCCGGCGCCCCAACCATCCCTTCGGAATCCGAGCGTCTGGATTTCCGCCACTTGTGGTGGTACGCGTCGCTCTGCGCACCCCGTGGCAGGGTGGGATTACGGAGTTCCGCATGTCCAGGTCCCCATCCGGCCGTCTGCGCACCGCGCTCATCATCGGCGCATCTTCCGGCATCGGCGAGGCACTCGCCCGCGCGCTGGCCCGACAGGGCGGCTGGCGACTGGGGCTTGCCGCGCGCCGGACCGAGCGGCTGGCGGCCATTGCTGCCGAGTTGAGTCCGGTCCCCTGCGTGATCCGCGGCCTCGACCTGTCCGCACCGGATGCGGCACGCGCGGAAACCGCGGCCCTCATCGAGGAACTCGGCACCGTCGACCTGTGCATCGTGTGCTCGGGGACCGGTCACTTCAACGAGGCCCTGGACTGGGGGCCGGAGCGCGAGACGATCACGGTCAACGCGCTCGGGTTCGCCGCCGTCGCCGGTGCGGCCCTGACCCATTTCTTCGGCCGTGGCGAAGGCCACCTCGTGGGCATTTCCTCCATTTCCGGCCTGCGTGGCAGCGGACGGGCGCCCGCCTACGCCGCGACGAAGGCCTTCGTGTCGACATATCTCGACGGGCTGCGCGCCTTGGCACGCGCCAAGGCCCCGCGTGTGCGGGTCACGGAGGCCGCCCCCGGCTTCGTCGCCACCGCGATGATGAAAACGGACCGCCCGTTCTGGGTGGCCTCGCCCGAAAAGGCGGCGCAGGACATCCTGGGCGCCGTCGCGCGCGGGGCGAAGCACGTCTATGTTACGCGCCGGTGGGGCCTCATGGCCCTGTGGCTGCGTCTTTTGCCAAGGCCGGGCTGAGCCCTTCCGGCCGGGGACGGAGGCCGGGGATCCCGCCGCGGGCCAATCGCTTTGAATTTTCGGCGCAATTGTGCCATCGGATGCCCGCCCAACCGCACAGGAGGCAAGGCATGGACCGTTTGCTCGAAGGCTACCGCCGTTTTCGCACCGAGGTTTGGCCCGCCGAACGCGACCGCTACGAGACGCTCGCGACCAAGGGGCAAAGCCCGGAGACCCTGGTGATCGCCTGTTCGGACTCGCGGGTCGATCCGCAAACCGTGTTCGGCGCCGGACCCGGGGAGATCTTCCAGGTGCGCAACGTGGCAGCCCTGGTGCCGCCCTACCAGCCCGACGCCAACTATCATGGCACCAGCGCCGCCGTGGAGTATGCGGTCCGGGTGCTGAAGGTGAAGCGCATCGTCGTGCTGGGCCATGCCCAATGCGGCGGCGTCCGCGCCATGGTTGAGCGCACGCCCTTGGAATCCCTCGACTTCGTGGGGCACTGGATGGGGATCGCCGCGGACACCGTCTGTCCGCCGGCCGGTGACGATCTCGACCTTGCCGAGGTCTGTAACCACTGCGAAGCCGAAGTGATCCGCCTGTCGCTGGACAACCTGATGACATTCCCCTGGGTCGCGGAGGCCGTGAACGCCGGGCGGTTGAAGCTGCAGGGATGCCGGTTCGACATCCACACCGGCGTCCTCATGATGCTGGAAGGGGACCGGCTCGTGCCCGTCGCGTGAACGGGCACGGCCGGCAAGGCTTTCAGAAATTGAAGTAGAGGAACGCGCTCACCTCGGAAAACCGGGTGAAGCAGAACAGCAGCACGGTGGAGATGCCGAAGGCCCAGGCGGTATTCGGCCTCCACCGGATGCTGAGCGACCGCAGCCTCGATGCTTCGGCGCCCATCCCATCGACGATCTCCTGCGAGTTCGGCAGGAACCAGACAACGCCCAGCAAAAGCACCATCAGGGGCAGCTCGGCCGCGTTGTCGATGGCGTAGAGCATCGCCGCCAGCGGATCCGGTGACTCCAGGGCCGGACCGACGACCGTCCACAGCAGGTCGCCCTGCGCGATCGGGCCGTTGGCACCCGCCATGCCGGCCAGCACCGCCAACGCATCGTCCAGATCCTCGGCCCGGAAGAACACCCAGCCGACCATGGCCGCAAGGAACGTGAGCAGCCGGCCGGCCCACAGGCCGGCGGCGGTGGGCGGTCCCGCCAGCCCCAGGCCCGCGCGTGCGGCCGTCCAGGCGTGGTTGACGACCAGGTACGTGCCGTGCAGCGCCCCCCAGATCACGAACGTCCACCCGGCCCCGTGCCACAGCCCGCCCAGCACCATCGTCGCGAGCAGGTTGAGGTGGCGGCGGACCGGACCTTTCCGGTTGCCGCCCAGCGGGATGTACAGGTAGTCGCGCAGGAAGCGGGACAGCGTCATGTGCCAGCGCCGCCAGAAATCCACGATGCTGGCCGCCTTGTACGGCGAGGCGAAGTTGTAGGGCAGCCGGACCCCGAACATCCGTGCCAGGCCGACCGCCATGTCCGAATAGCCGGAAAAGTCGAAGTAGAGCTGCAGGGTATAGGCCAGCGCCCCGGTCCATGCCGCGGCCAGGGACACGGGGCCTTCGCCGGCTTCGGCGAACACCGGAGTGGCAACGGTCGCCATCGTGTCCGCCAGCGCGACCTTCTTGAAAAGCCCGATGGCGAAGAACGTCACCCCCTCGGCGAAGGCCGCGTGGTCGAAACGGGAAAAGGAGGGCCGTGCGAACTGGTCCATCACGTCCTTGTGGTGGACGATCGGCCCGGCAATGAGCTGCGGAAAGAAAAAGACGAACAGGCAGAAACCCAGGAAATCATAGGAGGCCGTCTTGCCCTCGGCGGAATCCGCCAGGAAGGCGATCTTCTGGAAGGTGAAGAACGAAATGCCGAGCGGCAGGACCACGGCCCGGACCGCGAACTCGATCCCGGTCAGGGCGGCGACGTTGTCGACCACGAAGGTGGCGTACTTGAAATAGCCGAGGACCGCGAGGTTGCCGGCGATCCCCAGCGCCAGCAGCCGTCCGCGCCAGCGCGATCCCGTCGCGGCCATCCGCCCCAGCGCCTTGCCCAGGGCGAAGTTGCAGGCCGCGCTGACGCACAGCAGCGGCAAATGGAGGGGATTCCACCAGCCATAGAAGAACAGCGAGGCCGCAACCAGGAACGCCACGGCCGTCCGCTGGCGTCCGGCCGCACCGATGGCGTGGAAAACGACCAGCGTGACCGGCAGGAAGGCGAAGACGAAGACGTAGGAATTAAAAAGCATGGGCGTGCCTCCGGGCCGGGATCGGCAGGACGCCGGCGGCCTGCATCTCCGCCACCAGCCAGCGGGTCAGGATGGGGGTGGCCGGCCATTGCAGATGCATCGGGTCGGTGAAGTGCGCATCCCGGAGGCGCAGGGATGCGGCCCCGTCCCGAACGATGGCGCCGGTGCCGGCCAGCGTGCGCACGACGCCCTCGCGCCAGGCGCGGTCCCGCGTGCCCTGCGGATCGTAGGCCGCAAGCCACGCGGGCATGGGCGGCAGCAGGGCCACCACCAGCCGCACGCCGCGGGCCTTCAGCGCCCCCGCCATACGGCGCAGGTGGGTCAGGCAGGACGGATCCGCGACCATGTTCCCGTAGGGATCGGGGGTTCGGCTCGCCATGGGCGAGGAACCGTACCGGTCCATCGCCAGGGATTCGCCTTCGGGCGGGGCGGTCCGCATGTCCTTCAGCCTCACCACATCCTTGATGAAGCGGACCGGGCGGAAGTTCAGGAAGTACAGGTGCCAGGCGGGGGCGCGTTCGAACACGTAGTGCCGGGCGTCGTCGGAGTCGAAGAATGCGCCGGGCCCCTCGCACGCCTCGAGATCGCGCATGGCCAGGACCGTCAGGACGGTCCGGACACTGGGCATGTTGTCCACCAGGAAATTCGCCAGGAACGCCGTCTCGTGGACGTGCAGGTAGCAAGGCGCCGCGTTCAGGGCATCCGCCGGCCGGCCGTCGCCCGCCTCGAGAACCGAAAGGTCGAGGTTGCGCCAAGTCACCGAGGACCCCACCGCGACGAGCGAGGGCGAACGCAGATCCGTCTCGTGCAGGAACTTGAACTTTTCGTCGATGCAGTTCGTCGCCGTCAGCGGCGGTGCGGGAAGGCGGCCGGTCCTGTCGAGGAGGATCAGGAATGCGGCGGCAACGGCCAACACGATCCCGGTGCTGATCAACAGCGCACGATTGTACGCTCTAGCGGACGTTTGGGTCATCGCCAGTCTTCCAAACGGTGCGGACCATCGAACCGGCGCGGCAGCCCGCGCCGTCCGGCATCGGTCACGAATTCGGGTTTCGGGTTTCCGGTGTTCCGGTCGGGGCGAACCGGATCAGGGCGGAGACGCCAGGATCTTCCGCTGGCCTGCCGTGCGCACCACACCCAATGCGTGCGCCCCGGTGTCGATGCCGTGCGCCCGGACGAAGCGCCAAACGCGACGTTGCAACACGCCGGGGATGGTCGCTTCCAAAATGTGCACGGTCCAGGTTCGCATGCCCAATCCGTTCTGCGGATGGAAGCGGAACAGCCTCAAAGCTAGCTGGGTTGCCTGGCCACAACGGCGAGTGGACGGATTATGGAATTAAACCCCGACCACGTGGATGCAACGAAGCGGCGAGTTACCCTTCCGGTGTTCGGTGTCGCGCGTGCCCTGGGGTGGACGCAGTGCACAGACCGCCACGGCTGCGCGCCGCCTGTGCCTGGCCCGTCAGGCGGTCCGCGCCGCCTCGATCGGTGTCGGCGTGGCGACCTCGACCCGGTCGCGCCCGCCCGCCTTGGCCTGGTAAAGCGCCTCGTCCGCCCGCTTCAGCAATTCGTCCTCCCCCTCGTTGGGGAGTGCCAGGGCGGCGACGCCGATGCTGACCGTCACGTTCACGGGACCGGCCGGCGTTTCGGCCGGCGACGACGCCACGGCAACACGGATGCGCTCGGCCAGTTGGACGGCCCCCTCGATGGGGGTGGTCGGCAGCACCAGGCAGAACTCCTCGCCCCCCAGGCGCGCCGCCATGTCCTCGGCGCGGATGTTGGACGCCAGGACGCGCGCCACATGTTTTAGGACGGCGTCGCCGGCATCGTGGCCGAAGGCATCGTTCACCCGTTTGAACCGGTCGATGTCGGCGGCCAGCACGCAAAGGGGCGCTTCCAAGCGTCGGGCCCGCGCCAATTCCCGGCCAAGGGTCTCGGACAGGGCCCGTCGGTTCGCCAGCTCCGTCAGCGGGTCCGTGGTCGCCGCCTGGAGAAGGCGCTGCTGCATGTCCAACCGACTGCGCTCGCGCGACAGCATGGTGCCGAAGACGAGCGCCCCCACCATGTTCGCCGCGGTCAGTGGCGGCCCCGCCTTCCAGAGCACGGCCCACGTCAGTTCCAGTGACGGCAGCAGGAAGAAGCTCAGCACTCCCGATGAGATCGTGAGGCCGAGCGCGATCAGGTGGACCGGGGACGAGGGCCAGGGTTTTGCGTGCGGCAACCGCGCGAACCACATCCCGGCGGATGCCGCGATGAGAATGCCGGCAATCCCCGATAGGGCGGCGGGGCCGCCAAGGGCATACCGGTAGGACGCGGTTATCCCGGCCGCGATCACGGCGGCAAGGGGGCCGCCGAACGGGCTCGCCATGCCGACCAGGACGCCACGCGCATCGATGCGCACGCCATCGGCCAAGGGCACCGGGTCCAGCATCGACAGCAGGGCGCCGGCTCCGAAAAGGATCCCCGTCGCCACTTGCCGCAGAACGGGTTGCTGTGCAAACCGCTGCCACACGGCCGCATAGACCAATGTGACGACGGCAACGAGGCTCACCCCGCGTCCCAGGCTGATCAAGAGGGGAAGATCGAGCAGATCCATGCCGGGGTCCCGAGGGCCGGAAGTGTCCGTGACTCTCTCACCCCGGTGGTTAAGCGGATTCTAACATCTCCGTAATGGTTGTGGGCCCGGGCTCCGGTGGGGCCTCCATTTTGCGGCACCCTCCAGCCTTCTTCCGTGGGCGCCGTGTCCTGTGATAGAACAAACAGTGAACTAATGTGGTTAACGCAAGCGGCGGTGCCGCTTCCGCGGGGCAGTGGTGATGGAATGAAGGGTGAGTTGCAAAAGCCCTTGCGCCGGGGCGGCCCCTACCGCGCCGGGTCGGGGGCCCGCATGGACGAGGCGGCGTTGGAGCAGTGGATCCACGAGGCGGTGGCGCGAAGCCGGGGGACCATGCCCCTGACCCTCGTTGCCGCCGACGAACCGACGGCCACAAGGATCCGAAGCGGCTTGAAGGCGCTGACGGGGGAGATGCGGAAACAGGCCCGCGTGCTCGATGTCGTCGTCGACACCCGGTACTGTTCGGGCTGAAACGCCGCCCGGCTGGAATGGGGGTGGCGGCTCGCGTATAACCCCGCGGCCCCGCCTTCAGGACGCGCCCGATGCACACCGTCCGTTCCATCCTGTTCAACATCGTCTTCTTCGGCTGGCATGTGATCCTGTGCACGGCCTACAGCGGATTGTTCCTGCTGCCGCGCAACCGCATCTGGGCGGCGATCCGCTTTTATGCGCACTCCGTCCAGTTCCTGGAGCGCACCATCATCGGGATCCGCTGGGAGCACCGCGGCGACCCGTTCCCGCAGGGTGCGTGCATCGTCGCCATGAAGCACCAGTCGGCGTGGGAGACCTTGAAGATCCCGCTCTGGTTCCGGGACGGCTCGATCGTGCTGAAGCGCGAGCTGACGTGGATTCCGATCTGGGGGTGGTTCCTGCGCAAGATGGACTTCATCCCCATCGACCGCGGCGCCCGCGGCAAGGCGATCCAATCGCTCGTCCGTGGCGGGCAACGGGCCAAGGCGCAGGACCGGCCGATCGTGATCTTCCCGCAGGGCACCCGGATCGCACCCGGGGTGTGGCGTCCCTACCGCTACGGCATCGCCGCGCTGTACGCCGAGCTCAATCTGCCGGTGGTGCCGGTGGCGCTCAATTCCGGGCTGTTCTGGCCCCGGCGCGCCTTCCGCAAGCGGGCGGGCACGATCACGGTCGAGGTGTTGCCCGCCATTCCCCCCGGCCTGCCCCCGGCCGAGATGATGGCCGAGTTGGAACGGCGGCTGGAGGCGGCGAGCGACCGGATCGTCATGGCGGCCGGTGGCCCTCCGACCCTTCGCCCGAAGGAGGAGGAGGGCAGGCCCGTCTCCGCCGGTTTGGCGGGTTCGGACGTTTCCGGGGCGTCGTCCATGGGCAATGCTGTGGAGCCTGTGGGTAAGTCGATCGACCGGGGTGCTCCCGGCGCGTAGGCCGTTGGCGCGGAACGAATCCGGAACGGGTGCGTTGACCGCCCCCCAGGCGGGGCATAGCTTGTTGGTGCAATTGTGATTCGACCTGCCGGCGTGATCCGGCACGCATCCCCGAGCCTTCCGGTCCCGGTGCCGGCCGGGGTATCCGCGAGGCGACGATGACGGCAATCAGCGCGATCTCCCGGCAGGTCTGGGACATGAAGTACCGGCTGAAGCGGCTCGACGGTGCGCCGGTGGATGCCCGCATCGAGGACACGTGGCGCCGCATCGCCCGGGCGCTCGCCGAACCCGAACGCGAACCCGACCTGTGGGCCGACCGCTTCTACGAGGCCATGGACGGGTTCAAGTTCCTGCCGGCCGGCCGGATCATCGCCGGGGCAGGGGCCGGGCGGGCGGTGACGCTGTTCAACTGCTTCGTCATGGGGACGGTGCCCGACGACATGAGCGGGATCTTCGCGCACCTGCGCGAAGCGGCGCTCACCATGCAGCAGGGCGGGGGCATCGGGTACGATTTCTCGACCCTGCGGCCCAAGGGGGCGCCGGTGCACGGCGTCGGCGCCGACGCCTCGGGCCCGGTATCGTTCATGGACGTCTGGGACGCCATGTGCCGCACGATCATGAGCGCCGGCGCCCGGCGGGGGGCCATGATGGCGACCCTGCGCTGCGACCACCCGGACATCGAGCTGTTCGTCGACGCCAAGCGGGAACCGGGACGGCTGCGCAATTTCAACCTGTCCGTCCTGGTCACCGACGCCTTCATGGAGGCGGTCAAGGCCGATGCGCCCTGGCCGCTGGTGTTCGGCGGCGAGACGTTCAAGGTGGTCAAGGCGCGGGCCCTGTGGGACCGCATCATGCATGCCACCTACGCCTATGCGGAGCCGGGGGTGATCTTCATCGACCGCATCAACCGGTCGAACAATCTCTGGTACTGCGAAACCATCTCGGCGACGAACCCGTGCGGGGAGCAGCCGCTTCCCCCCTACGGCGCCTGCCTGCTCGGCTCGGTCAATCTGGCGGCGCTGGTGGTCGATCCCTTCACCGACACCGCGCGGGTGGACATCGGCGCGCTGGAGCGGCTGGTGCCGGTCGCCGTGCGGATGATGGACAATGTGGTCGACGTTTCGCGCTTCCCGCTGCCCGAACAGGCCGCCGAGGCGCGCAACAAGCGCCGCATCGGCCTGGGCGTCACCGGCCTTGCCGATGCGCTGGCCATGTGCCGCGTCCGCTACGGGTCGGCGCAGGCGGTGCACCTGACCGAGCTGTGGCTGGGCGCGCTCCGCCGGGCGGCCTACCTGGCTTCGGCGGAGTTGGCGGCCGAGAAGGGGCCGTTCCCCCTGTTCGACAAGGAACGCTACCTCCAGGGCAAGATGATCCGGGCCCTGGAGCCGGAGGTGCGCGAGGCCATCGCGCGGCACGGCATCCGCAACGCGCTGCTCACCTCCATCGCGCCGACGGGCACCATTTCGCTGTTCGCCGACAATGTGTCGTCGGGGATCGAGCCGATCTTCGCGCGCAGCTTCACCCGCTCGGTGCTGATGCCCGACGGCACCCGCCGGCAGGAGACGGTGAGCGACCACGCCTGGCGCCTGTACCAGGAGAGGCACGGGGCGGACGCGCCGGTCCCCGATTACTTCGTGGACGTGGAGACGTTGCGGCCCATCGACCACGTGGTCATGCAGGCGGCGGCCCAGAAATACATCGACAGTTCCATCTCCAAGACCATCAACGTGCCGGAGGAGCTGCCCTTCGACGCCTTCGTGGACGTGTACGTGAAGGCGTACGAGAGCGGCTGCAAGGGCTGCACGACCTACCGGCCGAACCCGGTGACCGGCTCGGTGCTGCAAACGTCCAAGCCGGCGGAAACACCGGCGGGGGCCGCCGCGGCCTCGGCGGAGGTGCGCGGCGAGACCGGGGCGGTGGTCTACATGACCCGGCCGCTCGACCGGCCCGAGGCGCTGCCGGGCGAGACCTACAAGGTGCGGTGGGCGGACAGCGAGCACGCCATCTACATCACCATCAACGACATCCTGCAGGACGGCCGCCGCCGCCCGTTCGAGGTCTTCATCAACTCCAAGAACATGGAGCATTACGCCTGGACCGTGGCCCTGACCCGCATGATCAGTGCGGTGTTCCGGCGCGGCGGCGACGTCAGCTTCGTGGTCGAGGAGTTGAAGGCCGTCTTCGATCCCCGCGGCGGCCAATGGATGCAGGGCCGCTACGTCCCCTCGCTGCTGGCGGCCATCGGCGACGTGATCGAACGGCACATGATCGCCATCGGCTTCCTGCCCAAGGCCGACGGGACCCGGGCGGACGGCAGCACGGACGCCGGCCGGCCCGCCGTGGCGGCCGAGGCGGTGGCCGGCCCGGACCATGCCGGGGGCGTGCGCCCGCGCCATTGCTCCCGCTGCGGTCAGCCCGGCCTGATCGTGCAGGAAGGGTGCGAGGTCTGCCCGTCCTGCGGCTATTCGAAGTGCTCGTAGGCCGCCGACGGCTTTGCGAGGGCCCGGGCATCTGCGCCCCGCGGCGTATGCCGATGGCCGATTCAGACATAGGCGGGAAGACCGATTGTCTTACCGCAACAGTTAGTCGGCTAAATAAACATGCGGCTTTTTAAGCAAAGATCAACTGTGGTCCCGAGCTGATTGTTTTGGTTCGAACGTTGATATTGCGTTCTGTTCGGGAAAGAGTCATCGTTCTGTTGTTTGGTGAATCTTTCCAAGTGGCAGAGGACCACCCTGGAAGGATAGCCGCCATGGAAGTGTGTCGATTGCGCTTCCGTGGACGTGGCCTGCTGAGGTCGTTGGAGCAAAGCTGCGCTTCAGGTGCACGGCATCGCTCAAGGGCTCCTGCCTCCATTAGTGCGGCAGGAGCCCCGGGCCTCATCCAAAACCAATGCAAGAATTGATGATGGATAATGCTACTTCAATTCACTTTCCCCATCGCGGACATGCGGGGATTCCTGCCCGAAGGGACAGCTCGGCTGGCTTTTCCAAGCTGGCCGGACGCCCGGCCCGACGAAGAGTTCGTCCGGCTTTTCGGCCACATCCGGAAACGGCGGCGCGGCGGAATTGCGGGGTGGATTGGAGAGGCGACCGTTTGCAACGCCAGCCGGGCGTTTTCCTTCACGCCGCCGAGTGACGGCACCGCCCGGCAATTCAGGGTGGCGTACCGCCGTTTGTATTCCGATGGGCTCGCGGTCACCAAGCTGGATGTAGGGGTTTGCCCAATCTTCGCAGGGCGGCAATTCCACCTGGACACGGACCTGGAGGATTTGACGTCCGAACTCCTGCACAGCAAAGTTTGCATCAAGCAAGACAAGGACCAGAACTCGGGTGTTGCTCTTGCCGGCCTCGGCCGTGGGCTGGTTCCGAAATACGTGTGTGCGACCACCGCATCGCGGGCCGATGTTCAGTTTGCCAAAGGGGCCGTTAGGGCGTGCCCGCCCGTCGCGGTGGTCGAGTGGCGGGGTGAATTGGAGTCCGCGCCGGGTGATGATGCCCCGTTCTGCTTGATCTCCGGCTTCAACAGGGTGTCAACTGGCGACAGAAGTCCTTGTAAATTGTATTTCCACCACGTTGCCGTTGCCGGCGAAGGAGAGGTCCCTGTTTGGTTCATCATTTACAAACCTGGTGAGTTTGCGAAGGCCAGGGCGCTTCGGGTCTATATTTCCAGGCTTCATGCGGAACACCATGTCCTGAGGAGGATTTTGCAGTCCATTACGAAAGGGATCCTCGCGCCACGGCCGGGGACTCCGGAATCCGATTTGCTCCAGGAGTATATAAACAAGGCCACGGCTCGTATTTCGAAGGTCGACCGGAACGCCCGTGGCATGTTGGATGTGACCGAGTTCGACGCCGAGAGCATGGCGCATCTGTCCTATCAATTGACCTCGCCCGGCGAGCTGGACGCCCTGATCGACCGGCTTTCAATCATCAAAATCAGGAAGAACATCGAGAGGAAGGCGATCGACTACGCGAACAAGCCTCCCTCAATCATCAACATCAGTGTTGAAAATTCAAAAGATGTGGAGGTGAAAGTGGGCGACGATTACAAGGTTGGCCAAGCCGTCAACGTTGGCCGCAACATTGACGCCAAGAATCAGCAGAACACACAGCACAATCAGGCTCAAGTCGCATCCGCCGACATGGAGAAGCTTGCCGAGGAGCTTCGGCAACTTGCGGAGGCGCTGAGGCGTCAGGCGGCCACACCGGAGCAGGAGGTCGCCGCCGAGCAGGTGGACGCCGCTTCGAAAGCCGCGAGCGAGGGGAATCCGAACAAGATTTCGGTTTACCTGAAGAATGCGGGGTCGTGGGCGCTGGACGTGGCCAAGGGTATCGGCATCCCGCTGGCCGTCGCCGCGTTGAAACGGCAGATCGGGCTGCCGTAGCGACCTCATCGCGGGCGCCGGGCGGGACCGGGGATCCGGTCCCGGGAAAGCCCTCCCCGGAGCCGGTTCAGGCCCCCTTGTTGTGCCAAGCGACCTCGCCGCCGACCCAGGTTGCCAGCACGTCCACCCGCTCGGTGACCAGCGCCAGATCGGCTTGGTACCCCGGCGCGAGGCGGCCGAGCCGGTGGTCGAGGCCGAGGAACGCCGCCGGATAGAGCGAGGCCATGCGCAGCGCCTCGGGCAGCGGGACGCCCAGCAGGGCGACCGCGTTGCGCACGCTGGCCGCCATGTCGATGTCCGCGCCGGCCAGCGTGCCGTCGGTGGTGACCAGCCGGCCGCCCCGGCGCAGGATGGTCTGGCCGTACAGTTCGAATTCGGTCGCGTCGGTGCCGACCGGATCCATGGCGTCGGTGACCAGCATCACCTTGCCCGCCGGCTTGGCCGCCAGCACCGCCCGCAGCAGGGTAGGGTGGACGTGGTGCCCGTCGGCGATGATGGCGCACCACGCCTCGCGGCTGGCCATGGCCGCCCCGACCGGGCCGGGCTCGCGGTTGACCACCGGCGGCATGGCATTGCCGAGGTGGGTGAAGCCGCGCACGCCCAGGGCGAGCGCCGCGTCCACCCGTTCGGCCGTGGCCGCCGTGTGGCCGGCGGACACCACCACCCCGGCCTCGACCAGACGCCGGATGTGGGCATCCGACACCACCTCCGGCGCCAGCGTCACCAGCACCCGGCCGTCCTTGGGGGCGATCCGGCCGGCGAGCGCCGTGATCGCGTCGATGTCGGCGTCGTCGGGCGCACGCACGAAGCGGGGCTCGTGGACGCCACGGCGCGCCTCGTTGAGGAAGGGGCCTTCCAGGTGCACGCCCAGCACGCCCGCGCCCATGGCGGCTTCGGCCGCCTTGCACGCCTCGATCATGCGGGTGCGGTCGTCGGTGATGAAGGTGGGCAGCAGCCCGGTCGTGCCGAACGGACGCATGGCGGCCGCGATGGCCCGCGCGGCGTCCGGCGTCGGGGTGCGGTTGAACAGCACCCCGCCCGCGCCATTGACCTGATGGTCGATGAAGCCCGGAACGAGAAGCGCATCCGCCGGCAGGTCCACGCGCTCGTCCACCGCCGGGCCGGAACCGGCCCCGCGGCGGGGCAGGTCCACGATCCGGCCGTCCTCGACCAGCAGGTCGCGGTCGTCGTGCAGCGTGGTGCCGTCGAAGATCCGGCAGCCGGTCAGAAGGCGTCGCATCATCGGGTCTCCGTCACCTTGCGGAGGTTCGGCGGCTGGTCGGGGTCGAGGCCCCGCGCCTGCGCCAGCCGGCTGATGGCCATGTAGAAGCTCTGCACCTGTGCCAGCGGTGCCACTTCGGGCGCAAGGCCGGGGACGGTCGGCAGCCGCTTGGCGCCGGGGGCGTCCAGCGCCGACCAGACCGGGCTGCCGAGTTCGGCCATGCGGGCCACGGCCGGGCGGATGGTGGCCGCGGCCTCGTCCTCCTGGCCCAGCGCCAGCACCGGCAGGTTCGGGCCGACCAGCGCCAGGGGGCCGTGGATCACCTCGGCCGCGCTGAACGCCTCGGCATGGATGCGCGAGGTTTCCTTGAACTTAAGCGCCATCTCCAGCGCCGTGCCGTAGCTGGTGCCGCGGCCGACGACGAACAGGCCGCGGGCGTTCGCCAGCGGCTCGAAGGCGGGCCACCAGTCGAGCTTGGCCGCCTGCTCCAGCGCGTCCGGCAGCCCGTCCACGGCCGCGTGGAGGTCGGGGGCCTCGCTCCAATGGGCGGCGAGGCTGAGGAAGGCGAGCCCGGACAGAAGGTACGACTTGGTGGCGGCCACGCTGGTTTCCGGGCCCGCGCACAGGGGCAGGGCCACGTCGCACCGTTCCAGCAGGGGCGACGTCTCGTCGTTGACGAACCCGACCACCAGCGCGCCGCCGGCCCGTGCCGCATCGGTCAACTGCAACAGGTCCGGGCTGCGCCCCGACTGCGACACGGCGATGAACAGGCTGTCCTTCAGGTCGAGCTTGGTGCCGTAGACCGACGCGACGCTGGGCCCCACCGACGCGACCGCCCGGCCGAGGCGGGTTTCGATCAGGTACTTGCCGTAGACGGCCGCGTGGTCGGAACTGCCGCGGGCGCAGGTGACGACGAAGCGCGGCGGAGCGGCGCGCAGCCGTGCGCCCAGCTCCTGGAAGGCCGCCCGGTTGCGGTCGATCTGGCGGCGCGCGGCGGCGGGGGCTTCGGCGGCTTCGCGGGCGAGGGCGGTCGTCTGGGGAGAAGGCGTGCTCATCGGTGTCCGGTCCATTCCCGTGGGGGGCGGGCGGGCAACTGTCCGTGTCGTGGGAGTACCCGCCCCGTGCGGATAAGGCGCACTCCATACCAGTTCCGCAGGCGCCGTGCATGCCCTATGCGTCCGCAGTCATCCGGAGCCGCGTCTTGGGCCGGGGGACGACCGGCGCTATACCTTGCGCCGTATGTTCCGCGGTCGGGCACCGTTTCCGGGCCGGCCCCACGCAGGGATCGGAGCCATGCGCCGTCTCACCGTCCTCGCCGCTGTCCTGGCCGGTCTGGCCATCGCCGCCTATTGCGGCTGGTGGTGGTTCGCCGCCCGGACGTTGGAGCGCGAGCTGCTCTCCCGGATCGAGCGGGAACGCGCCGCCGGGACCGATATCGCCTACGACGCCCTGTCCATCGGCGGCTTTCCGCTGAATCTGAACGCCGACATCCGGGGGCCACGGATGACGCGGCGGGACGGGCTGGCCTGGATGGGCCGGGCCGTGTCCCTTTCCGCCCGCCCCTGGGCCGTGACGACCGTGGACGTGGTTCTGCGGGGGCCGCAGAACGTCACCCTGGCCAATCCCGATGGGCGGTCGGTGGTCGAGCTGTCCGCCCAGGGCGGAAAGGGGCGGCTGGAGTTCCGGATCGACGGCTCGCTGGAGGGTGGGTCCATCGTCCTGGACCGCCTGGATGCCGCCTTCTACGGCCCGGCGGGGCGCGAGATGACGACCGCCGTCCAGGGCGAGGCATGGTTCACCCTTCCGCCCCCCGGGGTGGCGTCGCCCCGACTGGTCACGGCCGTGTTCGACGACGTGAATGTGCCGTTGGCGGCATCCACCCCCCTCGGGCCGGCCATCCGGCGCCTGTCGGTGCAGGCGCGTGTCGCCGGCCCGCTGCCGTCGGGCTTCGACCGCGCCGCGCTCAACACCTGGGTCGAGCGCGGCGGACAGGTCCTGGTGGACGCCGCCCATGTGCTGTGGGGACCGGTGGCGATGGCGGCCGATGGAATTCTGGGCCTGGACGCCACCCTTCAGCCTTCGGCGCAATTGACCGCCCGCGTGACCGGCTTCAACGAGGCGATCAATGCCGCCCGGCGGGTGGGCTGGCTGCGCGACAATGTCGAACTGGTCCGCGGCTTCCTGAACCTCATGGCGCGTCCCACCGGCGAGGGCGGACGGCCGGAAATCACCACGTCCGTCCATCTCCAGGACCGCTGGCTGAGCATCGGCCCGATGCGCCTTGTGCGTGTGCCGCCGGTGGAGTGGGCGGGGTAGGGCGCCGGGCGCCCGGCTTGCGCACGCCCTGTTGGAACCTTGGCGGCGCGGGGCGCGGTCGCGCCCGCCGCCGGGTGAAAGTTGAACCTTTCGCCCGGCGGGATGACGGTCACCGCCGGGAGGCGTCCTACGGGCCGAACCGGCGCAGCAGGCGCTCGATGTAATCCCGTTCGACCTGCGGGCGAGCGGTTTCACCGGCCCGCCGACGCAGCTCGTCCAGGATTTCGCGGGCCCGCTGGAGGTCGGCCTCGGCCGGAATCCGCACGTCCTCGCCGCTGGAGGTCCCGGTGCCCTGGAGGTTCCGGCCCAGGGGATCGCGGCCGTTGCGCGGGTTGGGCCGGCCGAATTGCTGCTGGGCTTGGCCGTCCTGGTTGCCGCCGCCGGCCTGCTGGCCGCCCTGCTGCCCCATCTGCTCGGCGAAGCTCTGCAGGCCCTGCTGCAACTCGTCCAGCGCGGTGGACTGCTGGGGGAGTGCCTGTCCGGGCTGCCCTTCGCCCAGCGCCTGGCCGGCGCCGCGCATGGCCCGTTCCGCCCGGCCCAGCTCGCCAGGGATGTCGCCGTTCATTTCACCCATCCGGCGCATGAGTTCCCCAAGCTCGCGGCGCAGGCGCTCCTGCATCGCCGCCATGTCGCCCGACGGACCCTCGCCCGGCTGCGCCCCCTGCGGGTCACCGCCCTGCTGGCCTTGTTGACCCTGCTGGCCCGGTTGGCGCTGCCCCTGTCCCTGGCGGCCCTGTTGTCCGCGCTGCTGTTGCTGGGACTGGCGGAAGGTCTGATCCATCAGACGCTGCTGTTCCTGGATCAGGCGCTGCATGTCCTGCATCATCTGGCCGGCTTCGCCGGCCTGCGGCTGCTGCATCATGCCCATGCGCATGTTCTCCATCATCTGCTGGAGGCGCGAGAGCATCTGGCGTGCGGCATCGCGCGAACCGGATTCGGCCATCTGCCGCATCTGGTCCATCATGCGCTGCAGATCCTGCTGGCTGAGCGTCTGGGCATTCGGGTCGTACGGCATCATGGGGGGCGTTTCGCCCCGCTCCAGCATCTCGCGAAGCTGCTGCTCCACGGCCTGGAAGAACCTGTCCATGGCCCGCTGCAACTCATCCATCAGGCGCCGGATCTCCTCTTCCGACGCGTTGCGGTCCAGGGCTTCGGCCAGGGCCCGTTGGGCCGCGCGCAGGTCGCGCTCGACCGTGGACAGGCGGCCTTCCTCGATCCGCAACGCCAGTTCCCAAAGCAGGGACTGGGCGGTGGCAATGGTGTCGGGCTCGCGGCTCATGGCCAGGCGTGCCACCGTCGTCCGCAGGCCCAGGAAGACCACAAGGTCCTCGCCATAGGTCCGCGGCCGCGCGCTGATCGAGCTCAGCATCCGCGCCACGTCCTCGCGGGCGGGCTCGCCGCGCAGCGCCAGCGTGCGCCGCTGCTCGATGATGGCCCGGGCGACGGGGTGGGTGAACTCCCGCGCCGGCAGCTCGAACACCGTCTCTTCGGTGCGGCCGGTCTGGCCCGCCGCATCGGTGGCCGTCAGGACCATCGCCACCGGGAGGCCGGCCCATGGATGGGCGCTCAGGTCGTGGTAGCCGCTGTGCTTGGCATGGACGGGGCGTGTGCCCGAAACGGGCAGCGGCAGTTCGACGGGCGCATTCGCGACGCCTTCGGGCGGCTGGTGCAGGCGGATGGCGGCCTTCACCTCCACCAACCCGTAGTCGTCCGCGGCCTCGTAGTCGATCCGGAGCGTGCCGCGCTCGGTCCGCTTCGGCTGGTCGGTCAGGGCGACGGTCGGCGGGTTGTCCGCCACCACGGTGATGGGCCAACTGCCGAGCATCCGGCCGTTCTGGGTGACGGCGATCCGGTCGCCTTCGGTCACCTTGGCTTCGACGTGGTAGTTGGTCCCGTCGGTCCGGAGGAACGGGGTCTGCTGCCCGTTGGCCGTCAATTCCGGGGGCTTCGTGCCGCCGGCAACGCGGGCGAGAAGACCGCTGCCGGCCGGTATGCTGACCGGCGGCTGCGCCGGGTTCCGGTCCTGACCACTTGTGGCGGCCGCCTGCCGCGGCTGGGCCGGACCCTGGCCGGGGCGCAGGAGTTGCGGGGGCAGGCGCGTGTATTCCGGCGGGTTGACCCAGATGTCCAGCACCGGTGGCCCGGAGAGGGCTGCGCCGGCGATGTTGGGGGAGAAGGCCGCGCGCAGGCGGTTGTCCCAATCCCCCCAGGCGACCGCAACGCCCAGGACCAGGAAAAGCGCCGCCGCGGCGCGGAGCCCGAACGGATCGCGCCGCGCCACGTCGGGCCGGGGCGGGGTGACCCGCAGGTTCGCCAATTGGCGCCGTGCGTGGGCCTGGTGGGCCTGCCAGAGGGCGATGGTTTCCGGGTCGGCGTCGGCCGGAAGGCGGTCGCTGACCACCTGAAGCGGCCGGTGGAGCAAACCACTGTCACGTTCCAGCCGACGGCGGGCCGCAAGGGGGTCCGGCACGCGGAGCCCGCGGACACCGCGGTACAGGGCGTATCCGATCCCACCGAGGAAGGCGGCCAAGGCCAATCCGTGGAGCCATCCCGGCAGGACGGCGGGCACGTTCAGGAAGGCCAGCGCGGCGAACAGGGCCAACAAAGCCACGGGGACCCAGAGGGCCGGCCACAGCGCCTCCCAGAACAGGGCCGCGCGGGCCAGCGCGAGCCGGAGCCGTGGTTCGGACCGGGTTTCGACCCGGGTGCCAGTGGTTCCGCTGCGCCGTCCGCCGTCCCGCGTCATCGCGCCACCCCTATGAAGCGTGCGTCTCCAGCCAGGGCGGGAGCCGTTCCGCCGCCAGCAGCTCTTCCATCGTCTGACGCCGCCGCGACGTGGCGAACCGGTCGCCTTTGACGATCACTTCCGGCGCCAAGGGCCGGGAATTGTATGTCGAGGCCATCACCGCCCCGTATGCGCCCGCAAACCGGAACGCCACCAGATCGTCCGCCGACAGCGGTGGCATTGGCCGTTCGATCGCGAAGGTATCGCCACTCTCGCACACCGGTCCAACCACGTCGACCGGACCAATGGGCGCATCCGGCGCCGGTTCGCCCACCGGATCGATGGGGTGGTAGGCGTCGTACATGGCCGGGCGGATCAGGTCGTTCATGCCCGCATCGACGATGACGAAGCGGCGGCTGGTGCCGTCCTTCACATGGACAACGCGGCTGACGAGGACTCCGGCCTCCGCCACCATCCAGCGCCCCGGCTCGCAGGCGACATGACAGTCGAGGGGGCGGATGATTTCACGCACCAGGGCTGCATAGGCCGACAGGTCCGGCGGCGTTTCGCCGCGGTACGGCACGCCGAGGCCGCCGCCCAGATCCACCCGCGGCACCCCGTGGCCGTCGGCCCGCAGGGCGCGCACGAGGTCCGCCACCCGCTTGAAGGCGTCGCGGAACGGCGTCACGTCGGTCAACTGCGAACCGATGTGGACGGCGATGCCCACCGGTTCGATCCCGGGCAGGGACGCCGCCAGGGCATAGGCCTCGCGGGCGTGGTCGTAGTCGATGCCGAACTTGTTGTCCTTCTTGCCCGTCGCGATCTTGGCGTGGGTTTTCGCATCCACGTCCGGATTGATGCGCAACGCCACCGGCGCCTTGACGCCCATGGACACGGCCACCTCGCTCAGCGCATGCAGCTCGGGGACCGACTCGGCGTTGAACTGCCAGATCCGGTGTTCCAGCGCCGTGCGGATCTCTTCCCGCCGTTTGCCGACCCCGGCGAAGATGATCTTTTCGGCCGGCACCCCCGCGGCGCGCGCCCGCAGCAACTCGCCTTCCGAAACGATGTCGGCGCCGGCCCCCAGGCGGGCGAAGGTCCGGATCACCGCCTGGCTGGAATTGGCTTTCAGGGCGTAGCAGATCGTCGGGTTCATGTCCGCCAGGGCGGCGGCGAAGGTGCGGTACCGGTCCTCCAGGGTGCTGGCCGCATAGCAGTAGAACGGCGTGCCGACGGCCGCCGCGATCTCGGGCAACGGAACGTCTTCGGCGTGCAGGACGCCATTGCGGTAGGTGAAGCTCATCGGGTGCGGATCGCTGGCGGGTTCAAGGGTTGGCTCATGGGCCGGGTTGCCGGATCGTCCACGGGTGGGGCGGCCGACGGGGGGGGCACCGGGACCCCGGGGGTGCCCTGCGCCGGCGGGCCGGAGCGCAGAAGCGGATCCCTGGCGGGGTTCGGATAGACGCGCGGATAGAGATTGGGGTTCACGCCCTCGGGCGCGCCCACATTGGCGGGCTTCTTGCCGCACCCCGCAAGGGCCAGCACGACGGCCGCCAGCACGCCGGCGGTCCGGAGGCGGCCGGTCGGCATGCCGCCCTTGAAGACGCCCACCTTGAAGACGCCCACCTTGAAGACGCTTGGGCGCGCATTGATGTTGTATGCCGCACCGGCCCCTTGGTATCCCGCAGGGCCGGGCCGGGCCCCGGATGGTCCGGGGGGTGCTTCTGGCGCCATCCTCATCCGCGCGGGTCCGTGCCGGTTCCAACTCGAAAGGGTCACATGAATACGCGTGGCGCCGCGGTTGCCGCAATCCTGTTCGCGGTGGGCCTGCTTGTTCTCGGTGGGGTGGGGGCCGTCGCATGGCTCGCCGGTCCCGAGCAGCGCGATGCTCCGCCGGCATCCGCCACCGCCCAGGCGTCGTTGGGGCAGCTCGGCCGCCCCGTGCCGACCGACCCGCCCCGGCCCGTGCCGGAGCTGTCCTTCAAGGATGGCGAGGGGCGGACGGTCGGTCTGGCCGATTTCCGCGGCCAGGCGGTGCTGCTCAACCTCTGGGCCACCTGGTGCGTGCCCTGCGTGCGCGAAATGCCGGCGCTGGACAGGTTGCAGGCGCTGGCCGGCGGCCAGGGGGTTCATGTGGTGGCGCTGTCGCTGGACCGCGGCGGCCTCGACCAGGTGCGGCCGTTCTATGCGCGCCACGGTCTGGTGAACCTGGGCATCTACCTCGATCCCGGCGGCGACGCGATGCGGGCGTTCCAGCCGCGCGGTCTGCCCACCAGCATCCTGATCGACCCCGATGGCCGCGAGGTCGGGCGTGTGGAGGGGGAGTTCGCCTGGGACGGCCCCGAGGCCCTTGATCTCGTCCGCCGCGCCGCCGGACGTACCGGCGGCTGATCCTGGCGGCCCTTTACCGGGTGGGGCGGGGGATTTCGCCCGAATAGTCGTAGAAGCCGCGGCCCACCTTGCGGCCGAGCCAGCCGGCCTCGACGTACTTCACCAGAAGCGGGCAGGGGCGGTACTTGCTGTCGGCCAGCCCTTCGTAAAGCACCTGCATGACCGACAGGCAGGTGTCGAGGCCGATGAAATCGGCCAGCTCCAGCGGGCCCATCGGGTGGTTGGCGCCCAGCTTCATCGCCGTGTCGATCGCCTCGACCGAGCCCACGCCCTCGTAGAGCGTGTAGACCGCCTCGTTGATCATCGGCAGCAGGATGCGGTTGACGATGAAGGCGGGGAAATCCTCGGCCGGGACGGGCGTCTTGCCCAGGCGCTCCGTCAGGGCGGTGATCGTGGCGAAGGTGTCGTCCTCGGTGGCGATCCCGCGGATCAGCTCCACCAGCTGCATCACCGGCACCGGGTTCATGAAGTGCATGCCCATGAACTTGCCGGGCCGGTCCGTGCACGCCGCCAACCGGGTGACGGAAATGGACGAGGTGTTCGTGCAGACGATGGCGTCGGCCTTCAGATGCGGGACCAGGGCCTTGAAGATGGCGCGCTTGGTCTCCTCGGCCTCGGTCGCGGCTTCGATCACGACATCGCAATCGCCATGGTCGGCCATGTCGGCGCCGGTGCGGATGCGCTTCAGCGCCGCGTTCATGTCCGCGTCGGACACCTTTCCCTTGGCCACCTGCCGCTGGATGTTCCGGGTGATCGTGTCCACCGCCTTGGCCAGTTGATCCGGGTTGACGTCGGTCAGGATGACTTCGAAGCCCGACAATGCGGCGACATGGGCGATTCCGCTGCCCATCTGGCCCGCACCGATGACGCCGATCCGCTGGATCATGGTTCTGTTCCCGACGAATGCCCGCTCAAGTGCGGCGGGCCGATCAACAAGGGCCTTCCCGGCGGCCCTGGAGCCGTGGCCGGACATCGTATTCGGATAATCCGCCAACAGCGCCAATGAAGCGACTGCCCCACGCCGACGCAAGTGCTTTGGTCTTGCCGGTGCGACGGCGCCCGTTCGGTTCGGCCGGCGATGCCCATGACGCGGGATGCCGGGATTGCCATGGGGCCGGGCCGAACGTCATTTGCCCCCGGCCGGATCGGAACCGGCCGGGGGCTTGGAGTGTCAAAGCTTCTCGGTCAGTTCCGGCACGACCTTGAACAGGTCGCCCACCAAGCCGTAATCCGCGACCTGGAAGATCGGGGCTTCCTCGTCCTTGTTGATCGCGACGATGACCTTGCTGTCCTTCATGCCGGCCAGGTGCTGGATGGCGCCCGAGATGCCGACGGCGATGTACAGCTCCGGCGCCACGATCTTGCCGGTCTGGCCCACCTGGTAGTCGTTGGGAACGAAGCCCGCGTCCACCGCCGCGCGCGACGCGCCGACGGCCGCGCCCAGCTTGTCGGCCAGCGCATTCAGGATGGCGAAGTTCTCGCCCGAACCCATGCCGCGGCCACCCGACACCACCACCCGGGCCGAGGTCAGCTCGGGCCGTTCGCTCTTGGACAGCTCGGCGCCGACGAAGCGGGACTTGCCCTGGTCGCCCGTGGCGGTCACCGCCTCGACACCGGCGCCGCCACCTGTCTCGGCCGCCTTCTCGAACGCGGTCGTGCGCACGGTGACGACCTTGACCGGATCCTGCGACTGCACGGTGGCGATGGCGTTGCCGGCGTAGATCGGGCGTTCGAACGTGTCCGGGCCGTGGACGCCGGTGATGTCGGACACCTGCGCCACATCCAGGAGTGCCGCCACCCGCGGCATGATGTTCTTGCCGAAGCTGGACGCCGGCGCCAGCACATGGCTGTAGCCCTTGGCGAGGTTCGCCACCAGCGGGGCCAGGTTCTCGGCCAGGCCGTGGGCGTACTCCGCCCCGTCGGCCAGCAGCACCTTTTCCACACCGGCCACCTTGGCGGCGGCATCGGCGGCGGCGCGGCAGCCTTGGCCCGCGACCAGGATGTGCACCGGGCCGCCGCACTGGGCGGCGGCGGCGACGGTGACCAGCGTCGACGGCTTCAGCGCGTCGTTGGAATGTTCGGCGACGACGAGGACGCTCATGTCAGATCACCCGCGCTTCGTTCTTCAGCTTGTCCACCAGGGCCGCCACGTCGGCCACCTTGATGCCGGCCTTGCGCTTCGGCGGCTCGGCCACCTTGAGGGTCTTCAGGCGGGGCGACACGTCGACGCCCAGCTCCTCCGGGGTGGTGGCCTCGATCGGCTTCTTCTTGGCCTTCATGATGTTGGGCAGCGAGGCGTAGCGCGGCTCGTTCAGGCGCAGGTCGGTGGTGACCACCGCCGGCAGTGCCAGTTCGACCGTTTCCAGGCCGCCGTCCACCTCGCGGGTGACGGACACCTTGCCGCCCGCCACGTCCACCTTCGAGGCGAAGGTGCCCTGCGGCCACCCGGTCAGCGCCGCCAGCATCTGGCCGGTCTGGTTGGCGTCGTCGTCGATGGCCTGCTTGCCCATGATGACGAGCTGGGGTTGTTCCTTGTCCACCAACGCCTTCAGCGCCTTGGCGACGGCCAGCGGCTGCAGTTCGACGTCGGTGTTCACATGGATGGCGCGGTCGGCGCCCATGGCGAGCGCGGTGCGCAGCGTCTCCTGGCAGGCCTGGACGCCCATGCTGACGGCCACGACCTCGGTCGCCACGCCCTTTTCCTTCAGGCGCACGGCCTCTTCGACGGCGATCTCGTCGAAGGGGTTCATGCTCATCTTGACGTTGGCGGTTTCCACGCCCGATCCGTCGGGCTTCACGCGGATTTTGACGTTGTAGTCGACCACCCGCTTCACGGGGACGAGGACCTTCATGGGCGCGACCTTGCTTTTCAGACAACGGGAAGGCCTTGGGCGCGGCCGGACTCCGGGTATGGAAACCGGGGCGCCGGAACGGCCGCGACCTTAGAAGCGCCACCGGGGTGAGTCAACGAAGCGACAATCGCATAGGACGCCACGCCCGGCTTAGCCGGTTCGGCCCTTCGAAGGAGAGGGGGCCGGAGCCGGGATCAGCGGTTCGCGCCGGGAACCCACAGCACGTCCCCGGCACCCCCGTCGTTCACATGGCGGCTGAGGACGAACAGATGGTCGGACAGGCGGTTGATGTATTTCAGCGCCGGGGCGCCGACGGGTTCGACCTCGGCCAATTCGGTCATCATCCGCTCGGCCCGGCGGACCACGGTCCGTGCCAGATGCAGATACGCCGCGCACGGCGTGCCGCCCGGCAGGACGAACGAGTTCAAGGGCCGGAGCCCGGCGTTCAAGGCGTCGATCTCCCGCTCCAGCCGCTCCACCTGCGCATCGACGATGCGCAGTGGCGGGTAGGGCGGGTCCGCCTGCTCGGGCGTGCAGAGATCGGCGCCCAGGTCGAACAGGTCGTTCTGGATGCGCGCCAGCATCGCGTCGGTGGCCGCGTCGGCGTGCAGGCGGGCGATGCCGATGGCGGCGTTCGCTTCGTCCACCGTGCCGTAGGCGGCCACGCGCAGCTCGTGCTTGGGAACGCGCCGGCCGTCGCCCAGCGACGTCTTCCCCTTGTCGCCGCCCCGCGTGTAGATGCGCGTCAACCGGACCATGCGACCCCTCAGCCCGCCTGGGTCAGGACGGCCAGGACGAAGCAGGCGATGGCGATGCCCTGCAGGATGACGCGCGCCCGCATCATCTTGTTCGAGTATTTCCGGGCGAATTCGCCGCCCCGGACCATTGCGAACAGGCCGATCCCGAGCGAGGCGAGCACGGCCACCATCGCCAGGATCATCAGGAGTGTGAAGAAGCTGCTCATTGTTCGAATATGGGGCGGGTCGTCCGGTGCGCCAGGGGTGCGCCGTCCTGACATGCGCCGCCCGGGCGGCCATATGGTGGGACCGTAAGTCCAAGGCCGCAAGCACAAGGGAGCCGTCCGTGACCCTTCCAACCTCGTCCGTTCCGAAGGCCACGCGGCCCGCCGGGATCGACCGGCGCAGGCTGCTGAAGGCCGGGGTTGCCGGTGCCGCGGCCGTGCCCTTCGCCTCACGTCTGGCCGGTGCGGCATCGGGGCCGGCCGGCCCGGTGGTGCCGTTCCCGGACGGATTCCTGTGGGGGGCCTCGACCTCCGCCTACCAGATCGAAGGCGCGCACGACGTCGACGGTCGCACCCCGTCCATCTGGGACACGTTCTCGCGCACGCCCGGCAAGGTCGAGGACGGGCACACCGGCGATATCGCCGCCGACCATTACCGCCGCTATCCCGAGGATGTGGCGCTGATGGCCAATGCCGGCCTGAAGGCATACCGGCTGTCCACGTCCTGGCCGCGGATCCTGCCCCAGGGCACCGGTGCGGTGAACGCCGCGGGGCTCGACTTCTACGATCGCCTGGTGGATGCGCTGCTGGCGGCGGGCATCCAGCCCTGGGTATGCCTGTACCATTGGGATCTGCCGCAGGCCCTGCAGGACCGGGGCGGCTGGCTGAACCGCGACATCGCCGACTGGTTCGTCGAATACGCCTTGGTGGTGTCCGGCCGCCTGGGCGACCGGGTCCGGCACTGGGTCATGCTGAACGAGCCGGGCGTGGTTTCGCTGATCGGCCATGGTGCCGGCGGACATGCACCGGACATCCGCGGGCGGGACAGCTATTTCGCGTCGGCCCACCACCAGAACCTGGCCCAGGGAAGGGCGCTGCACGCGATGCGGTCGGCCGGCGGCGGCCGTTGGGAATTGGGCACCGTCCTGTCGGTTCAGCCCGCCCGGCCGGTGACGCCGACGGAACCCGACATCCGCGCCGCATTGGTATGGGACGCCCTTTGGAACCGGGCGTTCCTCGACCCGCTGTTCAAGGGCGCCTATCCCGAAGCGGTCCGGGACGGGTTCGCACCGCTGGTGCGGGACGGCGACATGGACGCGATCCGCTTCCCCGTGGATTTCCTCGGCCTGAACTACTACAGCCGCATGCACATGCGGGCCGATCCCGGGGGGCTGTTCGGCACCGCCCACGGCCCCGCGCCCCAGGGGACGCCCTACACCGGGATGCCCTGGCCCGTGGAGCCGGACGGCCTGTTCGAGCAGTTGATGGATTTCCGCGACCGCTACGGCAATCCGCCCGTCTACGTCACCGAAAACGGTGCCGCCTATCCCGACCCCTTGGGACCGGACGGCAGGATCGAGGACGGCGACCGGATCGGCTTTCTGCGCGACCATCTGTTGTGGGCGCGGCGTGCGATCGACCAAGGGTGCGACCTGCGCGGCTACTTCGTATGGACCCTGCTCGACAATTTCGAATGGGCATTCGGCTACACCAAGAACTTCGGTTTGGTGCGGGTGGAGCTTGGCACGCTCCGCCGCGTGCCGAAGGCCAGCTATCATTGGTACGCCGAGGTCGTCCGCGCCAACGCCGTTCCGGCGGCGTGACGGGCATGAGCCAGGACGCCCTGCGCCCTCAATTCGCGGTCCAGCGGCCGAAGGGAACGTCGTGGAAGACGCTGCACATCGGGCCCGACCGGACCGAGGCCGAACGCTATTTCGATGCGGCGAAGGCGCATCTGCGGCTCGTCCGCCTGATCCAGGTCGATTTGGAAGCCCTGGACGACCGTGGCGAGCAGTACAAATGGTCCCTTCTGGATCTGCACGACAGCCGCGGCAAACCACTCCCCGGTGCACGGACCCACCCGCAGGGCCGGCCCGTGCGCCAGGGGGCCATGCACCGGGGGGACGTCGGGCGCCGCATCCCATCCCGGCCCACCCGGCGGGCCGAGCGGATCGCCGCACCCCTGCGGCTTTACCTGGTGGTGCTCGGGCTGGGGGTGCTCGGCGGGGCTGTCCTGTACGTTATGGTGCGAACCTAACGGTACCACGGAGCTTGACAGCCGGAGTGGCCCGGCCTCTCATGCATTCATGCGGACGCATCTGCACATCGGACGGCGAATTAGGATCCCGGCCCTCGGTTGAGGGCCGGGTCAACGGGTGTCATTCCCCCGCCCCGATCCCGGTGTCCCATTCCTGGCCGGGCCGGCGCGATCCATTTCCCTCCGCAGTTCATCCGCAGGTTCCAACCATGACCGTTCCCTTCGCCGGCGCCCCCGGCGTCCAATCCTTTGAGTCCCCGTCCGTCCTGCCGACGGCCTGCTTTGCCGTCCATGCCAGGGCCACGCCGGGTACCCTGCCGCGTATCCTGGAAATCTTCGCCAAGCGCGGCTGGATCCCGTCCAGTGTCGAGGCGCGCCTGGTGTCCGGCGGCGAGGAACTTGCCGCCGACATCCAGATGCCGGGTCTGGACCAGGATACGGCGTTGCTGGTGGCGGCCAACCTGCGGGCCATTGTGGATGTGCAATCCGTTCTGACGACGCAGCGAATCCGCTCCCGCGAGGGGTGAGGCATGGCGTTCCTGGACCATATCAGGGCCTGCAATCGGCACGATCTTTCCGACTTCCGTCCCTTCCTGGCCGGCCGCCGGCGGGTGGGTTGGGTCCGCCACACGGCCGCGGCCGCACTCACGGGGGATCCACACCTGAGGGTGACCGGCGAGGCGGTGGTCCTGGCGCCCGCCCGCGAGGATTTCGACGGGCGCACCGCCGCCATGGCGGCGGTCGTGGACCGGTTGGCCGCGGCCGGCGTGGTGCCCAAGCTGCGGGGCGAGCACTATCCCGTCCTGGTCCGCTGGGGCGATGACCCGTTGTTCCAGATCGACCGGGCCGCCGTGCCGTTCTTCGGGGTGCACAGCTACGGTGTCCACGTGAACGGCCTGGTCCGCCGGCCGGACGGGCTGCACCTCTGGGTGGGGCGGCGGGCGAAGGACAAGGCCGTGGCGCCGGGCAAGCTGGACAATCTGGTGGCCGGGGGGCAGCCCTTCGGTCTGAGCCTGTCCGAGAACCTGCGCAAGGAGGCGGCGGAGGAGGCGGACCTGCCGGCGGACATCGCCGACCGGGCACGGCCGGTGGGAGTGGTCACCTACACCATGGAGACGCCGGAGGGGCTGAAGCCGGACACCCTTTTCGTCTACGACTTGGAACTGCCGGACGGCCTGATGCCGCGGAACACGGACGGCGAGGTCGAGACGTTCGAACTGTGGCCTGTGGACAAGGTGGCGGCGCGGGTGCGCGACACCGACGACTTCAAGTTCAACGTCAATCTGGTGGTGATCGACTTCCTCGTGCGCCACGGCATCCTCACGCCCGAGGATCCGGACTACCTGTCCATCTGCGCGGGCCTGCGCAGCCCGCCTCCCTGACGGTCCGGCCAGTCGGTCGCGGGCCGGGCGGGGCGCTGTCCCGCGCCTCAGGCCGCCGGCACGGTTGCGGCACGCCGTGCACGGTGGTCGCGCAGCAGGTTCATCGCGTTGAACAGCGTCCCGAACATGTCGGACAGCATACCGGGCACGGACCCCACCAGCACATTGTTGCCGAACCAAAAGGGCAGGGTCAGCCCGACCAGCACGCGGAACCGCATCGTGTCGGTCTGGTAGCGGCCGATGCTGAGCAGCGTCATGGCGACGGCGGCGAAGACCGATGGCCAGCCGTTCCATGTGTAGACGGTTCCTGCGGCGATCAGCGGCAGCGTCAGCAGGTAGACGCGCCGGAACCCCGGCCGGGTGCCCAACGGAATGGCGGCCAGTGCCTGAAGCCCTGCCAGGATATTCATCAGCGCGGCCGTCATCGCGCCGCCGATCAGGACGTAGTGCCCGGTGAAAGCCGCCGCCACGGCGACCTGTGCCAGCAGCATCCCGTTCCGGCTGCGGTAGAGCGGCCAAGTGGCCCCCAGCACGGCCCCCAGCAGGCCCAGGATGTTGGCGGCGGGGGCTTCAAGGAAGGCTTCGATCATCGTGGGGCACCCGGGGGAATTGGCTCCATCCAACAAGCAGATGGAGCACGACCGCCGATCCATGGGATCGAGCCGTGCTCCGGCGGGTATAGCCGGTGGGCGCCGCGACGCACCAGCGGTGGTGCGGCAACGGTCCTATGCCGGGTCGGGATGGCCGGCCAGCGCCCGCACCGCCGCGGCCGAAAGCCCCTCGGCCCGGAGCGCGCGAATCGCCTTCGCGCCGTCGCGCTTGGACAGCCGCTCGCCCCGCTCGTTGGTCAGGAGCCCATGATGGCGGTAGGTGGGCGTGGGCAGGTCCAGGAGCGCCTGCAAATGCCGGTGCACATGGGTGGCCGTGAACAGGTCCTCGCCACGCACCACCAGGGTGACCCCCTGCCGGGCGTCGTCCACGGTGACGCACAGGTGATAGCTGGCGGGCACGTCCCGGCGCGCCAGAACCACGTCGCCCAGCGCCCCGGCATCGGCGCGGACGATGCCGAACCGTTCGTCCCGCCAGTCCAGCGGACCGGTCAGCGAGGCGGCGCGGGCGGAGTCCAGCCGCCAGGCGTGCGGCGCCCCCGCGGCAATCCGCCGGGCCGACTCGTCCGCATCCAGGCCGCGGCATGTGCCGGGGTAGAGCGGTCCTTCCGCCCCATGGGGCGCATGGCCGGCGCGCGCGACCTCCGCCTGGATTTCCTTGCGCGAGCAGAAGCAGGGATAGACCGCGCCCATGGCCCTCAGCCGGTCCAGGGCGGCGCGGTAGTCGTCCATGTGTTCGGACTGGCGGCGCACCGGCCCGTCCCAATCCACGCCCAGCCAGGCCAGATCCTCGAGGATCGCCGTTTCGAAATCCGGGCGGCAGCGGCTGGGGTCGATATCCTCGATCCGCAGCAGGAAGCGTCCGCCCGCCGCGCGCGCGGCGCGCCACGCGGCCAGTGCCGAATGGGCGTGGCCCAGGTGCAGATGGCCGGTCGGGCTGGGGGCGAAACGGCTTGTCGTCATGGCGGTGCCAAGGTGGCGGCCCGCGCGTTTCGTCGCAAGCCGCCGTCCCCCTCCCGCCTTCGCCCGGGCTGCGCCCGGAACGGTGGTCAGTCGCCGTATTCGGCGTAGTCGGTGTAGGGGTTGTCCGGGATCCGGGTCACCGGAATGCGCTCGCCCCGCAGGACGGCCTGGAGGCGCCGCGACAGTTCGCGGTCGAACGCGTCCTCGCGCGCACGACGGATCTTTTCCTCGTGCTGCCAGCGCCAGACGGTGAAGTCGATGATCTTGCACTTGGTCATGGGTCGGCCCGCCTTAGCCCCGTCGGGGTATGTCCGTTGCGACCCGACTGTGTGGCGGACATGGTTAACACCGACCTAATGGCGGAGGAAAACGGCTATTGACCGGCGATGGCCCCGGACGCGACAACTGCGCCCATGAGCATATCCATCCGACTGGACGGGCCCCGGCTGGAGCCCAAGGGCGGCACTCCGGACCGTCTGATCGTCCTCCTCCATGGACTCGGTGCCGACGGCGACGATTTGATCGGCCTCGCCCCGCACTGGCAATCCGTCTTGCCGACCGCGGCCTTCATCGCGCCGAACGCACCGTTCCCCTGCGATATGGCGCCCTACGGCTATCAGTGGTTCAGCCTGCAGGACCGCACCCCGGCGCGCATCCTGGCCGGCGTGCAGGCCGCTGCACCCATGCTCGACGCGTTTCTGGACGAGCTGCTGGAGAGCTACCGGCTGGGGCCCGAGCGTCTGGCATTGGTCGGGTTCTCGCAGGGCACCATGATGGCGATGCATGTCGCCATGCGGCGGGACAAGCCGGTCGCCGGTGTCGTCGGCTTTTCCGGGGCGCTGGTCGGTGCGGAACTCCTGGCGGAGGACATCCGTTCACGCCCGCCGGTGCTGCTGGTCCATGGCGATGCCGACCAGATCGTGCCGGTCCAGGCGTCGCGGTTGGCGCTGGGCGCACTCGAGGCTGCCGGGATCAAGGCCCGGCTGGTGGTTCGGCCGGGATTGCCGCATTCCATCGACGGCGTCGGCTTGACGGAAGGGGCCGCGTTCCTGCGCGAAGCGTTCGGAGCGGGGTGAGAGTCGGCCGAGCCGCCCTGAAACCGGGGCTAACCGGCCGAATTCTCCAAATATTGTGGAGCAAAGTCGTTTCGAGTATGTAGATAGGTAGGTAGGACCGGTCAATTCCGGTTGACCGGCCCGGCGGCGAAGCAGGTCAGGGAGGGTGCAATGGCACCACCCGATCACTGTCCGGCCCTTGTACTCAATGCGGATTTCCGCCCATTGAGCTACTTTCCCTTGTCCCTTTGGCCGTGGCAGGAAGCCGTCAAGGCCGTCTTCCTGGACCGGGTCAACATCATCGCCCAATACGACCGCGTGGTCCGGTCCCCCAACTTCGAGATGCGGCTGCCCAGCGTCATCTCGCTGAAGGACTATGTGCAGACCGCGCGACGGCCGGCGTTCACACGGTTCAACGTTTTCCTGCGCGACCGCTTCACCTGCCAGTACTGCGGGCAACAGTATCCGACGCAGGAACTGACCTTCGATCACGTCATGCCGCGGTCCAGGGGCGGCAAAACCACGTGGGAGAACGTCGTCACAGCCTGCTCGGCGTGCAATCTGCGCAAGGGCAACCAACTGCCATCGCAATGCGCGATGTTCCCGCTGAAGCGGCCCTACCAGCCCTCCTCGCTCCAGTTGCAGGAGAACGGCCGGGCGTTCCCGCCCAACTTCCTGCACAAAAGCTGGCGCGACTTCCTCTACTGGGACACCGAACTGGACCCGTTCTGACCGTCGGCAATGTGGCGGCGGAAGGCGGCGACCACGTCGCGCAGCCATGCGGCGGCCTCGTCACCGTTCGGGAACCACAGGTTCGCCCGGCGGCGCACGCGGTCGTGCAGGGCATCCGGGCCCTGCGCCTCCAAGCCGGCCACCGCCGCTTCCACACCGGCCAACCTGGTCGAGGCGGACGGTCCGGTGCCGTAGTTGGCGGACACCACGGCGTATGGATCGGTGTTGCCGAACTCCGCCTCCGCCGCGAACAGGGCGAGAAGCTGGTCCAGCGCCTCGTCGGGATCGGTCGGGGGGGGCGGGGGCCTGTGGGCGGGCGTGTCCATGGCGGTGCTCAGTCGTCGGGGTAGGCCGTCAAAATGAGAAACGGACGGCCGTCGATCTTGCGCAGGACGATCGTTGCTTCGATGGCGGGTTTGGGCCGGCCGCCGCGGGGCAGGATGCGGCCCACCACCTCCCGCCCGCGGTATCGCAGGACCAGGGTTCGGTCATCCGGGGCTGCGCGCCAGCGTTCGATTCGGCGCTGGTTCCCGGTATCGGCCAGTGCCCGGTCGACGACACACTGCGCCGTGGACAGATCCGTGAAGGTCGAGGCGGCCGCGATTCGGGGTTCGCGCTCCAACCGGGCGTGCAGGTCGGCGTCGGACAGGCCCACATGACGCGCGAGGGTGTGGCCGAGCGGCGGCCGGCCCTCGTGCGTGCGCAGGTCGTGCGCCGCCGGCCGCTCCGTCGGGCAGGTGCCCGGGACCGGTTGCGGGGTGAACTGGGCCAGCGCCGTGGCCGGCAGGGTGAGTCCGATGGCCAGCGCAAGGGCCTGGACCAGCCACAGGACCGGGATCAAGGCGGCGAAGCGTGCGCGCACGGCCGGAAACGCGTCCCGAGACGGCGCCTCAGAACCGTTCGGACAGCCAGATGGCGGCGCGGCTGCCCGCCTTGATGGCTGCCGACAGGAGTTGGTAGGCCGGGGCCAATTCGGCTTCGTGGGCCAAGCCGATGTCGCGGTGCTCCAGCTCCTCGGCCCGGAACCGCTCGATGGTGTCCTTCAACTCGCCATCCTGCGGGCCGAGGCGTTCCGCCTGGTCGGCGTAGTGCTGGTCGATGACCTCTTCCACCGCCACGGTGCACGCCATGGCGGCGCGCTCGCCCATGAGCGCGGTGACGGCGCCGAGTGCGAAGCCCGCCAAATGCCAGACGGGCTGCAGCACGGTCGGGCGGACATGCCGCTTGGCAATGAGGTGCTCGAACGTTTCGAGGTGGACCTGTTCCTGCTCGGCCATGTGGCGCAGCAAGGGGGCCTTGTCGGACTTGCCGAGCACGGCCAACTGGCCCTCGTAGATGCGCTTGGCGCCATACTCGCCGGCATGGTTCACGCGGATCATCCGCGCCACCTGCTCCTTGTAGGGGCGGTCGCCGGGCAGGGGGCGCCGCCGGGCGGGAGCCGGATGGGGACGCGGATGGTCCACCGTGGCCGGCGCAGGGCCGGTGGCGGTCACGGGTTCGGCGGTCACGGGCGCTCCGATGCAAAGGCACGGGCGGCACCGGCAAAGGCCAGGGCGCCCAGAACGAGGGAAATGAGGAAGTTCCATCCGGCCATGGACACGCCGGCCAGCGACCACGCGGCCTGGTCGCAGCGGACCACGGGGGCGTTCATGACCATCGCGCGCAGCTCCTCCAGCGAAGCGGCGCTCTGGGTGGAACCACAGCCGGGCGTACCGGCCCACCAGTGCTGCTCCACGCCGACGTGGAAGGCGGCGATCCCCGCGCCGATCCACAGGGCGGCCCCGGCCAGCGCCAGCAACCCTCCCAGCAGTCCCGCCTGCACCGGGCGGCTGCCGCAGGCCAGCAGGGCGAGCAGGGCCAGGACCATGGCGATTCCATGGGGCCACCGTTGCCAGATGCACAGGATGCACGGTGCCAGGCCACCGACATATTGGAACAGCAATGCGCCACCCAAGGTGGCGGCGCTGGCCAGTAACACGGTGGCTGCGGACAGCCGGGGATGGGGCAGGGCATTGGCTGCTGTCATGACCGGAATATGCCATGACCGACCCGGAGCCGGGAGAGCGCCAAGGTGCCGCGGCGTCTGTCCGCATCTATTCCGCGAAAACCCGTTCAAACCCGGTTGACCGGACAGGGTCGGTCGTAGCAGTGTGCGCGCCCGTGCCCCTGTGGCGGAACCGGTAGACGCGGCAGACTCAAAATCTGTTGCCCGGAAGGGCGTGGGAGTTCGAGTCTCCCCGGGGGCACCATTTTACGGAATATCGCCGCCTCAGTGGCTCGGAGCCGTGGGGCGTGGCGCGGTGGCGAGCAGGGATGCGAGCGTCCGCCGCAGTTCTTCCCGGTGGATCGGCTTTCCAATGCGCGGGTAACCACGCAGGTGGTCCGGCAGCAAGGCGGGGCTTTCGTAGCCGGTGACGAAGGCGAAGGGAATGCGGCCGCCCGCCAAGCGGTCGGCGATCCCAATGGACAGTTCGCCATCCAGATCGATGTCCAGGATGGCGGCATCGATAACGTCCGTATTCAAAATGGCGTGGGCTTCCGCGACGCTCGTCGCAATGCAGGTGGACTCGTATCCGAAGGACCGGATTGTCGCCTCGATCGCCCAGCCAATAAGGAATACGTCTTCGACGATGAGAACTTTTGGTTTCAATATCGGCTCTCCACCCTTCTTGATAGGCTAGGGCGGACAAATATGAATGTGCAAGTTCTTTAAATGCATAAACCAAAAGGTGTGGTGGTTGTCGCGCCCTCTCTCGTGGCCCGGCCTCACCGGAAGGACTAAATCCGACCGATCAGGCTGTTGCTGCGTCGGATATATTGGACAAGCAGATCCAGCAAAATTTTGACCAGCGGATCGGCGGTTTCGATTTTTGCCTCCAATTGGTGTCGGAAAATGGGCACGAGCACGGTGTCTTCCACCGCCGTTGCCGAGGCAGACCGCACCCCGCCATCGAGCAACGCGATTTCACCGAAAAAGCCTCCGGGGATGATGAAGTCCAGCGTGACGCTTTGGTTGTTCACCATGCGGCTGATCTGGACACGGCCACGTTCGAGGAAGTAGGCGCAGTTCCCTGGATCGCCCTCTTTGAAGACTGGGGTGCCGGCATGGAACACATGGCGGTTCAGCGCCGACAGCTCTCTTTCCATGGATGCCTTCCCAATGGGCGTCGCGGCTCTGCCGCCTCGAATTTCCGCAATCCGGCCAAGCTCCGCAAGTGCATTGCTGATGCGCACGCACGCGCTGCGTGCGTGGGGCAGCCCCGGCGGCTGCGTCCCGTGCCGGTTTTCACACTGCATCGGGGCGGGAGTGGCTCCGATTTGAAAATCCGCTGTTCGGACGGGGGCGCGGTCCTGGATTCATTGCGACCGTACGCGGGCAATGCGGTGTAGCTCAAAGGTGGTCGTCTGTATGCACCAACGTATACATCCAAAGGTGGATGAGAGCGGGGCGCCCACCCCTGTAGAAGGTCTACCACCATCGCTACGGCCTTATGCCTCAGCGTGTTTTCCGGGGGCTTCGGCAGCACGTAAAACACTTCCGTGCGACCGCGCGAATTGTGCGACTGGCGCCGAGATACCACTATCCGGTATACAATATCTGACCGGGACAGGCGGAGCGGGACGTGACGGACGTCAATATGAAGACGAGGCGGCGTCGGGCAGGGCATAGGAACTTTGACGCCCATGTTGGGCAGCGAGTTCGCCTGCGGCGTACGCTTCTTGGAATGAGTCAAGAGAAGCTGGGTGAGGCCCTGGGCCTGACGTTCCAGCAAATCCAGAAGTATGAGCGGGGCGCCAACCGCATCTCCGCTGGAACGCTTTACCGGCTCGCCCAGATCCTGGACGTTCCGGTCAGCTTCTTCTTCGATGGTCTTGATGAAACCGCCGATGGCCGCGCCCCGCAGGGCGACGCGTCCGATGCGGTCCTGACCCGGCGGGAAGCCCGCATCCTGCGTCTGTCCCGCCGCGCTCCGGTCGACGTCGTCGAGCAGGTGGTGGGCCTGTTGTCCGCCGTCTGCCGTGATGGGCAGGAGGTGGATGATTTGGGCGACGAGGCGTCGACCGACACCACCGCAGCCGCAGCGGCAGCGATGAAGCGCGCCCAACAAGAGCGGCGCAGGCGGCGTTACGGGGCGGTCTGGGATCCAAGCGACATCGGGGCGGCTGCCCGCGACCACCGCTGATCCGCAACCCGCTGCGGCACCGGTGTGGCGACACCGGTGCCGCAGCGGGTGGTCCGTTCACGTATCTTTTCGGGGATCCTGAAGCCGCGGCTCAATAGCCGTGGCGGAATCGCCCCAGCAGGCGGGCCAGCAGGCCCCGTTTGCCACGCTGCGGCTGTCGCGCGTCCACCAGCGTCGCGTGTGCCCGGGTCGTCGCCTTCCGGGCCATCCACTGCTCCAACGTCATTCCGGCCTTGGCGGCACGGCGCGCCTCGTATTCGCGCTGTCCCTTCGACAGTTGCGCGACGGTGTCCTGCACGTTTGGTCTCCGGAATCCGGTCATTGATGGCGGAAGGTGGCGCTGCACCGGGGGCCTTGCAAGTGGGCCTCCGGGTATCCTGGCGGCCCGCACACGGCCCATCGTGGACCGGGAGGGACTCCCCTGCTAGGGTGCGCGCAATCTTGTCCGTAGCACAACCACAAGCGAGCGCGATGGGCGCCATCGACGTCCGGCCGGTCCTGTACGTGATCGGCAGCATGCTGGGCATCATCGCCATCGCCATGCTGATCCCCATGGCGGCCGACCTCACGACCGGCCATCGGGATTGGCAGGCCTTTGCGGTCTCGGCATTGGTCACCTTGTTCTTCGGCGTATTGATCATGCTGACCAACCGCACACCGGGCGTGCGGTTGTCGCTCCGCCAAACCTTCCTCCTGACCACCCTCAGCTGGATCGCGGTCTGCGTCTGTGCGGCGATCCCGTTCTCCTTCACCGAGGTCCGCCTCAGTTACACCGATGCGCTCTTCGAGGCGACGTCGGGTCTGACGTCGACCGGGGCGACGGTGATCGCCGGCCTGGACACGGCGCCGGCCGGCATCCTGTTATGGCGTGCCTTGCTGAACTGGCTGGGCGGCATCGGAATCGTCGCACTCGGCATTGCCATCCTGCCGTTCCTGCGGGTCGGCGGAATGCAGCTTTTCAAGTCCGAGTCGTCGGACAAGTCGGAAAAGGTCCTTCCCCGCGCCGCCGACCTGGCGTTCGCACTGGGGTGGGTCTACCTGATTCTGACGCTGGCCTGCGCCGCCCTGCTGGCGCTGGCGGGCATGCCCATGTTCGATGCGGTCTGCCACGCCATGACGGCGCTTGCGACCGGCGGCTTTTCGACCCGCGATGCGTCCATCGGCGCCTACGGCAATCCGGCGGTGGAATGGATTGTGACGCTCTTCATGTATCTCGGTGCGTTGCCGTTCGTGCGCTTCATCAGCTTCGCGCGCGGGGACTACCGGGCGATCTGGCAGGACAGTCAGGTTCGCCGTTTCACCTACATGCTGCTGGCGATCGGTGGCGGCCTGGGTCTGTGGGTCAGTGCCACCCAGGGGGTGTCCATACCGACCGGACTTCGTCTGGCGATGTTCAACGTGGTGTCCATCGTCACCACGACCGGCTTCGTGACGACGGACTACCAGCTCTGGGGGGCGCCGGCCGTCAGCCTGTTCTTCGTGCTGATGCTGCTGGGTGGATGCACCGGTTCCACGTCCGGCGGCATCAAGATGTTCCGGCTTGAACTGTTGGCCCTGGTGCTGCGCCAGCAGGTGTCGCGCCTGTACACGCCACGGCGCGTCATGCCGCTGACCTACAATGGAAAGCCGGTGGACACCGACATCTTGTTGTCGGCAACGGCGTTCGTGTTCGTCTATCTGGCCGCACTTTTGCTGATCGGCCTGGTTTTGGGGCTTATGGGGCTGGATCTGGTGACGGCAGTGACCGGCGCCACTATGGCGGTCGGCAACATCGGTCCGGGGCTGGGGGACATCATCGGTCCTGCCGGCAACTTCTCCAGCCTGCCGGACGGGGTCAAATGGGTTCTGTCGTTCGGAATGCTGCTGGGACGGCTGGAACTGTTCACCGTCCTCGTGCTGCTGAGCCCGCGCTTCTGGCGCGCGTGACAGCCGCCCGGCCGGGACGAGCTGCGGCGTAACAGCCGCCTCGCCGTCATGACCAGCCGGTGCGATCGGTGGCTATTCTCAACTCGGCTCCGGAGCCGGGGCAGCGCGATCGGGTCCAAAAGGAAAGGCCCCCTCCGCTTGCGGCGGAGGGGGCCTTATCACCTGGTCATGTCCGCTGGCGGCCTCTCCGACCGGCAGCAGGGGTGTCAGTCCGCGGCCTGCACCGGCGTTGCCGTGACCGGGCGGCGGCCCACCAGGGCCCGCCAATCCGGCACCGCGTTGATCATCGATGTCACCAGCGCGGCCAAGTAGGGCAGGGACTGCACCAGCAGCAGCGCGATCCACAGGAACGCGTCCCGGTTCTCCTTGCCGTAGCCGATGAACAGGGCCGCCGCCGCGGTCCACAGGCCGCTCATCAGCATCAGTTCCTCGCGGGCGCCCAGGATGCCCTGGATCAGCGCCGGCTTGTCCGCGCACTTCGGGGTGCGGAAGAACGGCCGGCCGCTGGTGAAGATGCCCTGCCAGATGGCCCGGCCCACGGTGTGGGTCAACGCCATGCCGGCCACCGCCGCGCCGAACCGGCCGCCCCAGCCGCACGGCACGCGGCTGGCGTAAAGCCAGAACCCGGCGACGACCTTGAACGTGAAGGCGGCGACCATCGGGATCATGAACGTGGTCGGCGGGAACTCGAACAGGTGGCTGAGCGGGCCCAGGCCGATCTGGTTCACCCAGGCGCGGCCGTAGATTTCGCCCAACCAGATGGCAATCGGCTGCAGCATCAGGCCGAAGGACCAGAAGATCGCGGCGGTGGCGAACACCAGATGCGCGGCGTCCGCGAACCAGGGCATCCAGCCGGCGATGAAATGGTACTTCTGCTCGCCGTTCAGCTTGCGCGCACCGGGCAGGAACTCCCGGAAGTGCTTTTTCATGATCTGAACCGAGCCGTAGGCCCAGCGGAAGCGCTGCTTCTTGTAGGCCTCGAAGCTGTCGGGGACCACGCCCTTGCCGAAGCTGTCGGGCATGTAGACCGCCTCGTAGCCGGCCTCGAACAGGCGCAGGCCCAGCTCGGCATCCTCGGTGATGCACCATTCCGCCCAGCGGCCGACCTCGTCCAGCGCCGACTTGCGGATGATGGTCATCGTGCCGTGCTGGATGATGGCGTTCCGCTCGTTGCGCTGGAGCATGCCGATGTGGAAGAAGCCGGCATACTCCCAGTTCAGCATGGTCTGGAAGGTGTCGCCCTCGTAGTCGCGGTAGTCCTGCGGCGACTGGACGAAGCCCACCTCCTTGCGGTCGAAATAGGGGACCGTGCTCGACAGCCAGTCCGGGCGGACCTGGTAGTCGCTGTCGATGACCGCGATCAGTTCGGCATCGGGAGCCGTCTGGTCGAGGCCGAAGTTGAGCGCACCGGCCTTGAAGCCCGGCCAGCTCGGCAGGTGGAAGAAGCGGAACCGCGGACCCAGCTGCTGGCAGTAGGCCTCGACCGGCTTCCAGATCGCCTCGTCCTTGGTGTTGTTGTCGATCAGCAGGACTTCGAAGTTCGGGTAGTCGAGCTTCGCCAGCGAGTCCAGGGTCTGCATGACCATGTGCGGCGGCTCGTTGTAGCAGGGCACATGGATCGAAACCTTGGGCGCGTACGGCGAGGCCGGGGCCTTCACCGGGTAGAAGCGGCGGCGCCAGCGGTTGGCCCACACCACCTCGGTCAGCTCCATGCCGTCGGTCAGCAGCAGCGCCAGCAGCACGAGCTGCAGGCCGATCATCACCGTCCAGACCAGGTGCGTGGACGTGGCAAGGCCGGGCTGCATCCAGTCCAGCACGGTCCACAGCAGCATGTTCACGGTGGACTGGATCAGGGCGCCGTAGAACACGAGGCCGCCCAGCTTGAGGTCGCGGCGGTACCAGACCACCAGCAGGATGGGCAGGGTCGCGATGGCCGAGGCGATACCGGCCAGGACCGGCCAGTTGGCGACCTCGAGGATCTCGCCCTCCATCGGGAACTTCGGCTGGCGCCACGCGTCCCAGATGCCCCAGGTCACGCCGGCGGTGCCTTCGAGCGTCCGCTTCCAGGGCTGGTCGAAGGCTTCCATGATGTAGTAGTCGATGCGGTTCTGGCTGGCGACGTTGAACCACTGGCGCAGGAACTTCGCCTGGTTCACCACCGACGCCTCGGCGGCACGGCGCCACGGGCCGTCCGACGGCCAGCCGATCTCGCTGACCAGGATGTGCTTGTTCGGGTACTTCTGGCGCAGCTCGTTGTACCGGAACATGGCGTAGTCGACCGCCTCGTCGACCGGCACACCTTCCCAGTAGGGGAGCAGGTGGACGGCGATGTAGTCCACGGCTGCCACCAGTTCGGGGTGGTCCAACCAGACGTGCCAGGGCTCCGCGGTCGAGACCGGGACGTTCACCTGGCGGCGCACCCGCTGGATGTATTCGATGGCCTGCGGGACCGTGACGTCGGTGCGCAGGATCGCCTCGTTGCCGACGATGACGCGGCGCACGTTGGGGTTGGCGCGCGTCAGGCGGACGAGGTTCGCGATCTCGGGTTCGTCGATCTCGGGCTTGCCCTGGATCCAGGCGCCCATGGTCACGGTCAGGCCGTGGGTGCGGGCGACCGACGGCACCAGGTCGGCGTTGTTCTGGGTCGAATAGGTGCGCACGCCGTTCACATGGCCGCGCAACAGCTCCAGGTCGCCCTCGATGTCCTTGGCGCTCGGATGCTTGTTCTCGAGCGGGCTCTGGTCGGCCTTGTAGGGGCTGTATCCCACGCCGTTGATCGTACCGGCCCAGGGCCGTTCCGATTGGGGCCGGTTGGTCAGCGCCCAGAACCCGAGGTTCCCGAGCAGCACCAGAAGTAGAACCGCAACTGCCGTTCTGCGCATGGTCTTTCTTTCGTTTCCTCGTGCCCGTCGCAACCGGCGTCAGGCACACGCGGAGAGAGCATCCGACCCCAAGAACCGGACTGAAACCGACTGGATGAACGATGAAGTCCCGCTTAGACGACCTGGCCCGCGCCGTTCTGCCCGTTGGGCGCCCCATTGGTTACGCAACCTGCCGGTCACGCCGCCTGATGGTTGCCACGTCCGGGCACGATACGCGCAAGAGGCACCTGATAAGCGTCAAAAACCCCCGTTTCGTCCAGTGGAATGTTGAATGTTTCTCGAAAATTCTCTGGGACTGCCCTCGCGTCCTAATGAACGCGGCGGCCTGTGAACTATTCCCGACCTGTTCCGACGATCCGCAGGAATCGCGCCCTCCCGTTGGGAGGTGTTTGGTCCCTGCGTCCTTGGGTTACTCAGACCGGAGCGGGAACACCGGCGCGCGCAGGTGGTTCCGATCTCTGCCTACCGGCAGAGCGTGCGTGCGAATGTCGCACCTCGGTTAAGGCCGAGGAGTTGCCTCCTCCACCACCTGCACGTGGGAATCCTTGGGGCCAAAAAGAAACGGCGACCGCACCGGATGATGCGGTCGCCGTTCCATCAAAACCGCCGCGGCGTGCGGCCGTTGCCGTGGATCGTCAGCTGGCGGCGGCCTGGCGGTCGGCCTTCTTGCGCTCGTTCGGGTCGAGCAGCTTCTTGCGCAAGCGGATGGACTTGGGCGTGACCTCCACCAGCTCGTCGTCGGCGATGTAGGACAACGCCTTTTCCAGCGTCATCCGGATCGGCGGAGTCAGGCGCACCGCGTCGTCCTTGCCGGCGGCGCGGATGTTGGTCAGCTGCTTGCCTTTCAGCACGTTGACTTCCAGGTCGTTCCCGCGGCTGTGCTCGCCCACGATCATGCCCTGGTAAACCTTCCAGCCCGGCTCGATCATCATGGGGCCGCGGTCTTCCAGGTTCCACAGCGCGTAGGCCACCGCCTCGCCGTCGCCGTTGGAGATCAGCATCCCGTTCCGGCGGGCCGCGATCGTGCCCTTGAACGGCGCGTAGCTGTGGAAGATCCGGTTCAGCACGCCGGTGCCGCGCGTGTCAGTCAGGAACTCCGACTGGTAGCCGATCAGGCCGCGTGACGGCATCAGGAACACCAGGCGCAGCTTGCCGCCCCCCGACGGGCGCATCTCCAGCATCTCGCCCTTGCGCTCCTGGAGCTTTTGCACCACGACGCCCGAGTATTCCTCGTCGACGTCGATGGTGACCTCCTCCATCGGCTCCAGCTTCTGGCCGGTCTCGGAATCGGTCTTCAGCAGCACCCGCGGGCGCGAGATCGAAAGCTCGAAACCCTCGCGGCGCATGGTCTCGATCAGGATGCCGAGCTGCAGCTCACCACGGCCCGCCACCTCGAAGCTGTCCTTGTCGTCGCTCTCGGTGATGCGGATGGCCACGTTCCCCTCGGCCTCGCGCAGCAGGCGGTCGCGGATGACGCGGCTGGTCACCTTGTCCCCCTCGGTGCCGGCCAGCGGGCTGTCGTTGACCAGGAAGGTCATGGCGATGGTCGGCGGGTCGATCGGCTGCGCCTTCAGCGGCTGCTCGAGCGAGGTGTCGCACAGGGTGTCGGCCACGGTCGCCTTGGTGAAGCCCGCCAGCGCCACGATGTCGCCGGCCTCGGCCTCCTCGACGGGGACGCGATCGACCCCGCGGAAGGCCAGCACCTTGGTCACGCGGGTCTGTTCGACGACGGTGCCGTCCGGGCTGAGGGACTTCACGACCATGTTCGACTTGACCCGGCCGGACTGGATGCGGCCGGTCAGCAGGCGACCCAGGTAGGGGTTGGCCTCCAGCGTCGTCGCCAGCATGGCGAAGGTGCCCTCCGGGTCCACCTTCGGCGCCGGCACGTGGCGCTTGATCAGCTCGAACAGCGGGGTCAGGTCCTTGTGCGGGCCGTCCACGGTCTCCGACGCCCAGCCCTGGCGGCCCGAGGCGAACAGCGTCGGGAAGTCCAGCTGCTCCTCGTTCGCGTCCATCGAGGCGAACAGGTCGAAGATCTCGTCGTGCACCTCGTGGGCGCGCGCGTCCGGACGGTCCACCTTGTTGATCAGGACGATGGGCCGCAGGCCCAGCTTCAGGGCCTTGCCCAGCACGAACTTGGTCTGCGGCAGCGGGCCTTCGGCCGCATCCACCAGCAGGACGACGCCGTCCACCATGCTCATGATGCGCTCGACCTCGCCCCCGAAGTCGGCGTGGCCCGGGGTGTCGACGATGTTGATGCGCAGGCCGTTCCACTCGACCGAGGTGCACTTCGCCAGGATGGTGATGCCGCGCTCGCGCTCCAGGTCGTTGGAGTCCATCACGCGCTCTGCAACCTGCTGGTTCTCGCGGAACGCGCCGGATTGCTTGAGGAGCTGGTCGACGAGAGTGGTTTTGCCGTGGTCGACGTGCGCGATGATCGCGACGTTGCGGATGTCCATTGTCCTGCCTTCAGTAGACTGGGCCGTGTCGTGGCCGGGCTTCCGTTGCCCGCCTCCGGGCCGGAGCCGTTCGTGTTGCGGTGCAGCAACGCGAGCGGCCGCGCTTAAGTAGGGTGTCGGGATGCGCCATTGCAAGGTCACCGTTTCGATGTTCGTCCCGGCAACCCCGGCACCTCCGCCGCGTTCAATGTCGGACCGTATGCCGGAATAAGGTTACGTTCTCGTGAATGTGCCGCCAGGGCCGGGATCGCATCGGGGGACGGAATAGGGGATGGGGCGGAGGAAGACCGGTACCTGGGGAGGGCGCATCCCGGTGCGCCTGGGTGTGGCCGCATGCGCCGCGGCGCTGGTGTCCATCTCGCAGGGCCCCGTGTCGCGGGGCTTGGCGCAGGAGGCGACGGTTCCACCGCCGCCGATCCCGCCTCCGCCCGCCGACGCCCCGGAACCGGAGGCCGGCACATTCCCCTACGAGGTCCGCCTGGAGGGGGTGGACGGGGAAGGCGAACTGGAAGGGCTGATCCGCGAAGCCTCATCCCTGATCCGGTTGCAGGACGAACCCCCACCGAGCGCCGCCGGTCTGCGCCGCCGCGCCCAGACCGACGAGGCGCGCATCGTCCAGGCCATGCGGTCGCTGGGGTACTACGACGGCGTGGTGGACATCGCGGTGGACCCCGACGCGACCCCCGCCGTCGTGACGGTCGGCATCACCCCCGGCCCGCGCTACACCTTCGACGTGGTCGAGGTGGTCGCCGCCGACGGCCGCCCTCTGCCGATCGATCCGCCGTCGCCCGCGGACCTCGACCTGGAGAAGGGCCGGCCGGCCCTGGCGCGGCAGGTCGTGGCCGCGCAGGAGCGGCTGGCCGACGCGTTCGCCAAGGCCGGGCGTCCCTTTGCACGGGTGGTGGACCGCCGCGCCGTGGTGGACCACGGCAAGGACGCCATGGACGTCACGTACGTCGTCGATCCGGGGCCGCCGGTCCGCTTCGGCGGTATCGTGGTGAACGGGCTCGAGGAGGTGAACCGGTCCCTGGTCCAGGGGCGCGTCCTGTGGAAGCCCGGCGACCGTTACGATCCGCAGAGAATGTCCGACACGCGCCAGGCCCTGCAGGATCTGGAGGTCTTCAACTCCGTCACCACGCAGATCCCGGACCGGGCGCCCCCGCCGGGACCCGATGGGTCCGTGGACGTGCCCGTCACCATCACCGTGTCCGAGCGCCCCCGCCGCTTCATCGGCGCCGGCATCGAGTACAGCACCGAGGACGGGTTCGGCGGCAACTTCTACTGGGGCCACCGCAACGTCTTCGGCGGCGGCGAGCAGTTCCGCCTGACCGGTGAAGTGGCGAACCTGTATTCCGGGTCGCAAAGCGGCGATGGGACCGTGGAAAGCCTGACCTACCGGTTCGGTGCGCAGTTCCGCAAACCCGACTTCCTGTGGACACGCCAGTCGCTGGTGCTGGAGGCGGTGGCCGCGGTCGAGCGGCCGGAGGGCTACCAGCGCGAAGGCTTCACCACCACGGCCCGGCTGGAGTGGAAGGCCACCCCGCGGTTGACCCTGACCTACGGCCTGACCGGCGAGGTGAGCCGCACGCGACGCGATGGCGACGACACCGACGGCGACGGGCGGGGCGACCGCGAGATCAAGGCCACCCTGGTCGGTGTGCCGTTGGGCCTGGCCTACGACAGGTCCAACAGCCTGCTGAACCCCACCTCCGGCTATCGGGTGTTCCTCAACACCACGCCCTACTACCCGCTCGCCGGCGGCGACCCGTTCGTCATCAACCGCGTGACCGGTACGGCCTACTACGACCTCCGCGGCGACGGGAACTACGTGCTGGCAGGGCGGGCGAGCGTCGGCAGCATCCTGGGCGGGGAGGCCGAGGATTCCATTCCGTTCGACAAGCGCTTCTATGTCGGCGGCGGCGGATCGGTCCGCGGCTACGGCTATCAGAAGGCGGGGCCGCTCGACCCCGACGGTGATCCGATCGGCGGCCGCAGCCTGGTGGAGCTGGGGTTGGAGTTCCGCATCAAGGTCACCGAGAACATCGGCATCGTGCCGTTCCTCGACGCCGGGACGGTGTCGGGCACCAGCTTCCCCACCGTCGAGGAGCGGCTCAGCCTGGGGGCGGGCATCGGCCTGCGCTACTACACCGGCTTCGGACCGATCCGCCTGGACGTGGCGGTGCCGCTGAACAAGCGCAGGGAGGACAGCGCCTTCGCCCTCTACATCAGCGTCGGGCAGGCCTTCTGACAGGGGGGCTGGCTTGGCGGGTGTCGGCGTGGGCCTGGAGGGTGGTTCCGCTCGCCACAAATCATCCGTTGGCGTGTTGAAGAGGATTCGCGAACCGACCGAAGGACCCACCTTGGTGACGGTATCCCTGATCCAACGCCTGAAGGCTTTCGCGTTGGCCGCGGTCCTCGTCGCGGCAACCGCCATCGCACTGCCGCGACCCGCCGTGGCGCAGGATTGGATCGGGGATTTCCTGGAGCGCCTGGCGTCCAACCAGGACCGCAATGTCGTGATCGAGGGCTTCGAGGGATCGGTCCGCGGCCGTGCCCGCATCCGCCGCCTGACCGTGGCCGATCCACAGGGGATCTGGCTGACCGCCGAGGGGGTGGTGTTGAACCTGCGGCCGTTGGATCTGGCCCGCCGCCGCCTGGCCGTGGACGAGCTGAGTGCCGAACGGATCACGGTCGAGCGGACACCGGTGTCCGCCGACGGGGCGAGCCCCCCCGGCGGGCAGGGCGGGGGGCTCCCGGAGTTGCCGGTGGCCGTCAATCTGGATCGTTTGTCGGTGGGCGAACTGGTCCTCAAGGAGGGGGCACCCGCGGGACCGGCGACGGTCGCGGTCGATGGGCAGTTGCGCTACGCCACCGACCGCGTCGCCGGCCGTCTCCACCTCGTCCGCAGGGATGCCCCGGGCGAGGCGCGGGTCGAGGGGGACTATGCCCCAGGCGAGGATCGCCTGGCGCTGGACGTGAACGCCCAGGAGCCTGCCGGCGGCCTGATTGCCCGTGCGCTCAACCTGCCCGACCAACCGCCCGTCCGCATCGAGGTCAAGGGGCAGGGCCCCTTGTCCGGCTGGCGCGGGACATTGGATGCCGCGGCGGGTGATCTGCTGTCCGCCCAAGGCGGCGTGACGGTGGCCAGGGTCGAAGGCGGGTACCGCATCGGGGTCGATCTCGGGGCCGATGTGCACCGGCTCCTGCCGCCGCCGGCCGATGCCTTGGCCGGGCCGGGGGTGAGGCTGGCCGGTACGGTGGTGACGGGGCCGGGCGGCCGGATCCTGTTCGATGCCCTGCGTATGTCCAGCGCCGCCGCGACCGCCACCCTGGCCGGAGTCCTGGAGACCCAGGCCGGCCGCCTGGACCTGGGCATCGACGCAACGGCGGGGCCGGACTCCGCCTTGCGCGGGGTCGCCAAGGCGGATTGGCGCCAGTTGCGGATCGAGGCGCGCGCCGCCGGGCCGCTGCGCCAGCCCGATGTGACGGCACGGGCCACCGTCGACGGGGTCGACGGTTTCGGCATCGTCGCCGATCGCCTGGCCGCCGATGTCCGTGCCACGCTCCTATCCCCCGTGGACCAGGGTCTGCCCTCGGCCGATCTGACGGCCCTGGTGACGGCCGAAGGTCTCGACACCCCGGTGAACGGGCAGGTGGGCCCGATGGTCGGGGCCGCCCCCCGGATCGAGGCCCGCGGGCGGCTCGACGGTGCCGCGCGCAAGCTGGCCGTGACCACCCTGACCGCCGATATTGCCGCCGGGCGGCTGGCGGACGGGGCGGGGACCGCCGACCTGGACAGCGGTCAAGCCGAGTTCCAGGCCCGGTTGCTCCTGCCCGACCTGGCCCGCCTGCGCCCGCTGGTGCCGCTGGAACTGGCGGGGGATGCGAACCTCGTTCTCAAGGCGGCAACCGGCGGTGCCGGCACTCCGGTGGCGGTGGATGTCAACGGAGTTATGGAGGGGCTGCGGCTCGGCATCCCCGCGGTGGATGCCCTCCTGGGATCACGGACAACGTTGGCCGCGGGTCTGCGGCGGACCGAAGACGGTGCGCTGCGGGGCGAAGGTGTCCGTGTGGACGGCACGCACGGCCACGCGACCGCCGAGGTCGTTCTCGCCGAGGGGCGCCTGTCGGTGGACTGGACGGCCGTGGTGCCGGACCTGGCGCCGGTGGCCCTGGCGGTGAACGCTCCCGTATCGGGCGGTGTGTCCGCGGCGGGCACGCTCTCCGGTCCGACCGATGCGCTGCAACTGGCCGCCAAGGTCACCGCACCGGACCTTGCCGCCGCGGGTGTCCCGCTGGGGCCGGCGGAGGTGGATGCGAATGTCGACTTGTCGGGCGGCCTTGGGGGACGGGTGGCACTCTCCGCCAACCCGAGGGGCGTACCCGCCCGGGTGGCCACGGATTTCCGCCTGCGGGAGAAGCGCCTTGCCCTGGCCAACCTGGCGATATCGGGCCCCCCGGGCGTGGCGCTGGCCGGCAACGCCACGGTGAACCTGGAGGGCGGCCTTGTGGAGGGCCGGCTGGCGGGGAACCTCGATCGGCTGCAGGCGCTGGAACCGCTGATCGGCCAGCCGATCGCCGGCCGCGGCCGGGTCGAGTTGGCACTCGACGCCGCCAACGGTGCGCAGCAGGCCGGTCTCCGCGCGACCGCGCAGGACCTCTCGGCCGCGGGCATGACGGTTCAGGGGGCGGAACTCGTCGCCCGCGTCGTCGACGCCCTGCGCGCACCCCGTGTCGATGCGCGATTGACCGCCAGCGGGGCGCAGATCGGCGGGACGGCGGTGCGGCGCTTCACCGCCCAGGCCCAGGGTACGCCCGCCGATCTGTCCTTCCAGGCCGACGCGGAAGGGGCCGCCGGCCGGCCCGAGGCGCCGGCGACGTTGGCGCTTGCCGGCCGCTATGCCGGCAGCGGGGAGGGGCATCGGGTGGAGCTGTCGCGCCTTCGGGGACGCTACGCCGATGCCGCCTTCGCCCTGCGCCAGCCGGCCACGGTGCTGGCCGCACCCGGCCGGATCGCCGTGCGGAACCTGTCACTCACCGGACCGGACGGGTCCGGTCTCACGGCCCAGGGGGCGTTGGAAGGCGACCGCTTGTCGGGCGAAGCCGATATCCGGCGGTTGCCGCTGGCGCTCGCCCGGCTCGTGGCCCCATCCGCGCCCATGACCGGGACCTTGGACGGGCGGATCACGTTGGGCGGAACCCTGGTTGATCCGCAGGCGACGGCCCGCCTCGCCACCCGCGACGCCCGGGTTGATACCGCGGTCGGTGCGGCGGCCGCCTCGGCCCAGGTGGATGCGTCGGTGCGGGGTGGTCAGGCGCGGGCCGATGCCCGGGTCCGGCTGGGCGACGGCAATGCCGATCTGGCCGCCAATGTCGCCGTCCCGGTGCGGGTGAATCTGGCGGAGGGCCGGTTTGCGCTGGGCGAGGGGCAGCCCTTGTCGGGGGCGCTCACGGGGCAGGTCAATCTGGCGCTCATCAACGATTTCCTGGCCGCGTCGGGCGACCGTGCCGGCGGCCAGGCGACCCTGGACCTGCGGCTGTCGGGGACCCCCGCCGATCCCCGCTACGGCGGTGCCGTCACGGTGGCGGGCGGGTCCTACAGCAATCTGTCGCTCGGCACCCAGGTCACCGACATCGCCGGCCGGATCGCCGGCAACGGCGACCAGCTGTCCGTCCAGAATTTCACGGGCCGGACCCCGAACGGTGGCCGGCTTGCGCTGTCCGGTGTGGTTCGGCCGTTGGCGGGCCAACTGGATCTGCGCTTGTCCGCCCGCAATGCGCAGCTGGTGCGCATCGACTTGGTCACGGCCGCCGTCAACGCGGACATTTCGGCCGTGGGCGGGTTCGACGGGCTGCTCGTCGCCGGGCCCGTGGACATCGCCCGAGCCGAAATCCAGGTCCCGGACCGGGCACCGGTGTCGGTGGTCGACCTGTCCGTGTTCGAGGTGAACCGCGCCCAGGGCCTTCGGGGCCGCGTGCCGGTCCCCGGCCGCAACCCACGGTATGTGGCCGCCACGGCCAATGCCGGGCGGCAGACCGATCCGGCCGCGGGCGGTGGGGACGCGTCCCTGACCCGGCGCATCGCATTGGACATCCCGATCCGGGCCAACAATCAGATCTTCCTGCGCGGCCGGGGTGTTGACGCGGAACTGCGCTCCGACATCCATGTCGGCGGCACCGCCGCGGAGCCGCGCATCACGGGCGGCCTGTCGCTGCTGCGCGGCAAGCTGGACGTGCTGGCGCAGAGCTTCGAGCTGACCCAGGCGGACGTGCGGTTCCAGGGCGATGGCGGCAGGATCGACCCGCAATTGAACGTGGCGGCCCAGGCCCGCAAGCGCGACCTGACGGCGGAGGTGCGGGTGACCGGCAGCGCAAGCAGCCCGCGGTTCCGCCTGACCTCGCAGCCCGAGTTGCCGCAGGAGGAGATTCTGTCCCGCGTCCTGTTCGACAAGCCGCTGGGCGAGCTGTCCGCCTTCGAAGCGGCGCAGATGGCCCAGGGCGCGGCGCAACTCGCCGGCGTCGACGGCGGCGGGCCGGGGGTCATGGACCGGATTCGCCGTGGCCTCGGCCTCGACCGTCTGGAGTTCGGCGGCGGTGGCAGCGATGGCAGCGGTGGACGGGGCGAGGACGGCGGCGGCGGGGTGCAGGCCGGCCGCTACATCACGGACCGGGTCTATGTGGGCGTGGAGCAGGATTTCCGGGGGGAAAGCCGCGCCCGGGTCGAGCTGGAGGTCTTCAACAACGTCCGCATCCAAAGCAGCGTCGGTCCCAGCAGCGGCACCGATGTGGGCGTCACCTTCCAGTGGGATTATTGACGGCGTGGATCGCCGGGGGATCCAGCCCCATGCCCGGGGGCAGGTTGCCGGCGAGCCACGCCCCCAGCATGCGGTATTCGTCCGCACGCGGGGCACCCGCGCGCCATGCCAGGCCGATGCGCCGGGTCGGCCCCGGCGGCTGGAAGGGGCGTAACGCCACCTCCTGCGCCATCCCCCCTTGCCCGGCCAACCCGGGCAGCAGCGTCACGCCCAAACCCCCGGCGACCATGGCCCGCAGCGTGTCGAGCGACGTGGCGGCGAAATCGTCCCGGTCGGCTGCACCCGCCCGGTGGCACACGGCCAAGGCCTGATCGCGGAAGCAGTGGCCCTCCTCAAGCAGCAGGAGCCGTTCGCCGCCCAGGTCGGCCTCGGTCAGGGCCGGCTTGGCCAGGAGCCGGTGGTTGCGGGGCAGTGCAACGACGAAGGGCTCGTCGAACAGCGCCAACGTGTCGATCCCGTCCTCGTCCAGCGGCAGTGCCAGCAGCAGCAGGTCGAGGTCGCCGCTGTGCAGCCGCGTCACCAACCGGCCGGTCAGATCCTCGCGCAGGTAAAGCCGCAGGTTCGGGAACGCGGTCCGCAACGTCGGCAGCAGCGGCGGCAGGAGGTACGGTCCAAGGGTCGGGATGACCCCCAGCCGCAGCTCCGCGGCGAGCGGTTCGGCCACCGCGCGGGCAGTGTGCGTCAGGTCCGCCACCAGCCCCAGGATCCGTCGTGCCCGTTCCACGACCGCGCGGCCGGCGGGGGTGAACAGGATGGCGCGGCGGTTCCGGCGCTCCACCAGTGTCACACCAATCGCCGCCTCCAGTTCCTGGATCTGGGCGGACAGGCTGGGCTGGCTGATGTTGGACGCCTCGGCCGCGCGGCCGAAATGGCCCGTGTCGGCCAGGGCCACGAGATAGCGCAGCTGACGCAGGGTGATGTTGTTCAATAGGTTTTCCCTATTGGTTGTGCGGGAACATGCGATTGGACTTATCAGATCCGCCGCGTAAAGTCCTGTTCCACCCCGCCCGTCGGTCTCCTCGACGGCATATCACCGCTGAAGATCCCGTCCATACACATCCCTCCAATCGAAGGAGTCACACATCCATGTTGACTGTCGGCGACAAGTTCCCCGAGTTCGACCTCCAGGCCACCGTGTCCACCGACATGAAGTCGGCCTTCAAGCGGATCAACAACACCTCGTACCCGGGCAAGTGGCTGGTCGTGTTCGCTTGGCCGAAGGACTTCACCTTCGTCTGCCCGACCGAGATCGCCGCCTTCGGCAAGCTGAACGGCGAGTTCGCGGACCGCGACGCCCAGGTCCTCGGCATGTCGACCGACAGCGAGTTCGTGCACCACGCCTGGCGCGTCCACCACGACGACCTGCGCGACCTGCCGTTCCCGATGCTGGCCGACATCAAGCGCGAGCTGTCGGAAAAGCTCGGCATCCTGGACAAGGCCGAGGGCGTGTGCCTGCGCGCGACCTTCATCGTCGATCCCGAGGGCGTCATCCGCCACGTTTCGGTCTACGACCTGTCGGTCGGCCGCAATCCGCAGGAAGTGCTGCGCACGCTCGACGCGCTCCAGACCGACGAGCTGTGCCCCTGCAATTGGGAAAAGGGCCAGTCGACGCTGAAGGTCGCCTGATCGGCGCCTGCCCGGTGTAAAACGGCCTGACGCACGGGCGGGCGCACGGCATCGTGCGTCCGCCCGTTTCGTTTCGGGCCACTCCAACACGTCACGTTCGAAGGGAGGGTTCCATGTCGATCGACGCGCTCAAGGCACGGTTGCCGGACTACGCCAAGGACCTGCGCCTGAACCTGTCCAGCGTGCTGACCTCCACCACGCTGACCAAGCAGCAGGTCTGGGGGGCGGCGGTGGCGTCGGCGTTGGCCGCGCGCGAGCCGGCCACCATCCGCGCCATCGTCGCCGAGGCGGCCCAGCACCTTTCGCCCGAGGCGATGAACGCCGCCAAGGCGGCCGCCGCCATCATGGGCATGAACAACATCTACTACCGCTACCTGCATCTGTCCGGGACCGCGGACCTGAAGCAGATGCCGGCCCGCCTGCGCATGCAGGTCATCGGCAATCCGGGCGTGGACAAGCTGGATTTCGAGCTGTGGTCGCTGGCGGTGTCGGCCATCAACGGCTGCGGCATGTGCATCGAGGCGCACGAGCACGAGGTGTTCCAGAAGGGAGCGACCAAGGAGGGCGTGCAGGACATCGTCCGCATCGCCGCGACGATCCACGCGGTGGCTGCGGCCATCGATGGTGAAACGGCTCTTGCCGGCGGAGCCCTGGCGGCTGCCGCGGATTGAACGGGCCGGGCGCCTTCAGAAATGTGTGCGGACCCAGGGGGCGACTGGCCGCCCCTGGGTTCCGGCGCGCTGCGAACGGTCTTGTGGATAGGACCCTACGATCTAAGATGTTGACGCGCGGTGGCTGATGGATATGGCGGGTGTCTTACTGCCTCTGTCCCCGCGGTGGCCCGTATAAGAATTAATTAGCTACAACTTCATTACGTTAACCGGGCTTTGAGTCCGCCTTTTTGATGGTTTCCCTAAGGATGACCTCCAGCGGAGTCACCGGGCCATCATCTGCGATGAGGCCCGTTGCAGCAGGTCGGTATAGTGCGTTGAGTATGGGGCCGAACTCGCCACCTGCTAAGCCGGCAGCTTGGAGTGCTGCAAATGTTTCAACCATTGTTACCCTTTCTGCTGCATCTTCCGCCAAGTGCTCATGAGAAAGAGCTTTCTTTAGTTCTTGTCGTAGTAACCATATGCCGAGGCCGGCAATTGTGCCTAAAATTAATGTATGCTGAAGAAGTTTGCCGATTAAAGGTGGTGTGGGTGAGGCGATTGCAGGTGTATGTGCTTCGGTTATTCCAATGAATGACGCAATATTTGTTGCGTACCAATCAGGTAAGCCGGCGAGTATCAAGGGGGAGAGCAGCATGAAGCCGATTGTTTCCGTGATCAGCAACATGTTCCACGCTCTCCTAGACTTTACGGCTAAGTTTTTATGATGCTCTCTTCTTTGTTTCCAGTATTCGGTCGGGGCTGAAAGGGCGGCCTTCATTACAAATGTACTTACCTTTTCGTCCCAATCTTTTTCGGCCTTATCGTATAATTGTTCGAATTTCCTAAGAAGGCCAAAGATATTTTTTGAAGATTTTTTAGATTCTTTAATGGCCGCATAAATTTTTTCCCTGTCCCCAAGTGGGTCGCCCACTGCTAGAAATGCTACCGCTGCAATGCGCCCTAGGTCCGCCTCCTGGTTGTTCATATTTATCTGAGTTGGGGAAATTTTCCCGGAAATAATGCCGGCTGCATAAACCGCGGCGCTCGGTTTTGTAAATGAAAGTAGGCGAGAAATAAACCGTCCTTTTTCTGTTCCAATAAAAACCATACCAGAATTTGAGCATAATTTAAGTTTTGATAGTATCGAGTCATAATTATCTGTTGGCTCTATCTCTAAAAATTGACGAATTGCATCTTTGAAACAATGGTTAAATTCAGAGGAGCTGGACAGTTTATTGATCAGGATTCTCTGTTCTTTAAACCATGCCCAAAGCTTCTCTTCTGTTTCAAATGCAATATTTGACCCATCGTCATTGGTGAGTAATAGGGGAAAGCTTTCAGGAGATTTTGGCTTTTCCATGGTTGTGATCCTAGTTAGAGCTGAAAATCTCAATTGTGGTGCATGGCTAACGCGTGATTGTAAGAAGATCAATGGCCGCTTTTGATCGGTAGCATTGCGCTGTCCAATAGCTTCAACCACCCAACCAAGCGGCGCCCAGTCGGACCACACCCGTGCCCAGCGCCGAGATACCGAACACGGCGAGCAGCAGGGCGGTGCCGGTGGCGACCTGCTGGTGCAGGCGGTCGGTCAGCCGCCCGTGCGCCATGCCGGCGGCCCAGGCCAGGGATGCCATCCAGGCGCACGCCCCGGTGAGCACCCCCAGGATCACCTCGATCATCTGCGCGAGGTGCTCGTCGTCGCCGATGCCGAGTGCGGCGTAGACGGCCAGGAACGCGCCGAGCGTGATCGGATTGGTGATGGTCAGAACGAATCCGGCCCCCAGGCCCCGCATCAGCGACGACGCCTTGGGCACCCGCGGGGCCTGTGCGGTGCCGGGAGGCTTGTGGCCGAACGTCCAGGCGGCCGTCGCCAGAAGCACCGCGCCGCCGGCCAGCCGCAGCAGCAGGTCGTGCTGGTCGATGAAATCGGCCGCCGTTTGGACACCCAGCAGCGCGAGGGTGCCGAACACCAGGTCGCCCGTCGCCGCGCCGACGCCGACCGCGAACCCCGACAGCCACCCGCGTTCCAGCGTGCGGCGGATCAGAAGCAGCGCGGCCGGACCCAGCGGCGCCGCCACGACCAGTCCTGCGACGAACCCGTACAGGAAACCCACGCGTGGCGGCCCTCGGCGACGATCAGGGGATCAGGCATAGACCTCGCGGTAGAGGGCGACGATCTCGTCCTCGGTCGGAACCCGCGGGTTGTTGCCCGGCGATCCGGATGCGATGGCCTGACGCGCCATCGTCGTCAAGAGGTTGGCATAGCGCGCCTCGTCGATTCCCCAGGCCCGTGGGGTCGGAACCTTGAGGTCGGCGTTCAGGGCACGCAACGCTTCCACCAGCGCCGGTGCCGCCGCGTCGTCCGGTGTGTCGGCCGCCACCACGCCCATGGCACGGGCGCAGTCGGCGTACCGGGCCTTCGCCGCGGGCAGCGAGAACGCGGTGACCGCCGGCAGGAGCATGGCGTTGGACAGCCCGTGCGGCACATGGAAGTGGGCGCCGATCGGCCGACTCATCCCATGCACCAGCGCGACCGAGGCGTTGGAAAAGGCGATGCCGGCCTGCAGCGAGCCCAGCATCATCGCCTCGCGCGCGGCACGGTTCCCGGGATCGTTGCACGCCGTGCGGATGTTGGCGGCGATCAGGCCCATGGCCGACTTCGCCATGCTGTCGGAAAACGGGCTGGCCTTGCGGCTGACATAGGCCTCGATGGCGTGGGTCAGGCTGTCGATCCCCGTGTCGGCGGTCAGCCGGAACGGCTTGGACAGGGTCAGCTCGTAATCGACGATCGCCGCGGCCGGCACGATGTCCGCGCCCGCGATCAGCATCTTCTCGTCGGTTTCGGTGTCGGTGATGACGGTGAAGCGGGTCGCTTCCGACCCGGTCCCGGCCGTGGTCGGAATCGCGACCAGGGGCAGGCCGGGCTTGGGCACCGGGTTCGGCACCTTGTAGTCGCGCATCCGGCCGCCGTTCGCCGCCAGCACCGCGATGGCCTTGGCCGTGTCGATGGGGGATCCGCCGCCGATCGCCACCAGCCCGTCGAAGCGTCCGCCGCGCAGCACGGCCGCCCCGGCCTCCACCACGTCGGTGGTCGGGTCGGGCACGGTGTCGGCGAACATGTCCCAGCCGATCCCCGCCCGGTCCAGCACGTCGGTCACCTTGGCCACCGTGCCGCTGTCGCGCATGAACGGATCGGTCACGATCAACGGGCGGGTGATCCCGAGCCGGCCCAACAGCTCGGCCACCTGGGCGACCGCCCCGCCGCCCACCAGCATGTGGCGGGGCATCACGATACCTGCGACCGTCATTGTGCTCCTCCCTTGGGTTTCCCGGCCCTTTGTTCCTGGGCCCTTTGTTCTTGGATTGCCGTACCCCCACTATACCGCGCCCGGCCCCGGCTTCGATGGGCCAACCCGTCCACGCGTGGGGACGTATTCCCCACCGGCTTCCCCCATCGGCGCCGTGCCGTGCCGATCGGGCGGCGGCGGGTGGCACCGGAGGGATCCACACCATGCGGTGCGGATCCCTTGTGGCGACAAGGATTTGCGCCCGTGATTCTATGTGGCAGCCCGGGAGGGAGGTCGCTATTTTGACGCCACTGCAACGCCAAGAAACTCACAGTCGGGGGATTTTCGGGCATGTTCCTGCGTGCAATCACCGCGGCGGCGCTGGTCGCCCTGTCGGGCGCGGCCTACGCGCAAAAGGTCGAACCTGCGCTCATCTACGACATGGGCGGCAAGTCCGACCGGTCGTTCAACCAGTCCGCCTACGAAGGGGCGGAGCGCTTCAAGAAGGAAACCGGCGTCTCGTTCCGCGAGTTCGAGATCAATGCCGACGCGCAGCGTGAACAGGCCATGCGCAACATGGTCCGGCGCGACGCCAACCTGATCATCGCCGCCGGCTTCAACATGGTGAACGCCGTCAAGGCGGTGGCTTCCGAACACCCGAACGTGCGGTTCTGCACCATCGACGCCACGGTCGATCTGCCGAACGTCCGCAGCTACACCTTCAAGGAGCACGAGGGCTCGTTCCTGGTCGGCATGCTGGCCGCCATGGCGTCCAAGACCGGCAAGGTCGGCTTCATCGGCGGCATGGACATCCCGCTGATCCGCAACTTCGGCTTCGGCTACGAGCAGGGTGCGAAGTTCGCCAATCCGAACATCGAGGTCCTGCACAACATGACCGGCACCACGCCGGCCGCCTTCCGCGACCCGGCGCGCGGCACCGAGCTGGCGCGCAGCCAGTTCGACCGCGGTGCGGATGTGATCTATGCCGCCGCCGGTGCCACCGGCAACGGCGTGATCCAGACCGCCGCCGACCAGAACAAACTCGCCATCGGCGTGGACAGCAACCAGAACTACATGCAGCCCGGCAAGGTCCTGACGTCCATGCTGAAGCGCGTGGACAACGCGGTCTACAACTGCCTGAAGGATGCCCACGAAGGGAAGTGGACGGCCGGTGCGCGCGCCCTGGGCGTGGCCGAGGACGGCGTGGGCTGGGCGCTCGACGAGCACAACCGGAGCCTCGTCACCGCCGAGATGCAGCAGAAGCTGGACGATGCCCGCAAGCGCATCGTCTCGGGCGACCTGAAGGTCCGCCCGTACCAGCCGTAATCCCCGCCCAGAGCCACCAGGAGTCCCGATGGCCGCGTCGCGCCCCGACCTGCGAGTCGTCGCATCCGACGCGGCCCATCCGGCCTTGGAGGTTCGCGGCGTGAACAAGTGGTTCGGTACGAACCACGCCAACAAGGATATCAGCCTGACCGTGCCGAAAGGCACGGTCCATGGCGTGATCGGCGAAAACGGCGCCGGCAAGTCCACCATCATGAACATCGTGTACGGCTATCTGCAGCCGGACACGGGCGAGATCCGGGTGGACGGCCGCAAGACCGACATCCGGACCCCGCGGGACGCCATCGCCGCAGGCATCGGCATGGTCCACCAGCACTTCATGCTGGTGGACACCTTTACTGTGCTCGAAAACGTGCTGCTGGGCGCGGAAGGCGGGCTTACGCTGAGTGCCGGCGCCGCTAAGGCGCGCGAGACGCTCGACAGGCTCAAAGGCGAGTATGGCCTCGACGTGGATGTGGACGCCGTTGTCGGCGACCTGCCGGTCGGGGTTCAGCAGCGCGTCGAAATCCTCAAGGCGCTCTACCGCGGCGCCGACATCCTGATCCTGGACGAGCCCACGGGTGTGCTGACCCCGCAGGAGGCGGACCACCTGTTCCGCATCCTCCGGGCGCTGCGGGCCCAGGGCAAGACGGTCATCATCATCACCCACAAGCTGCGCGAGATCATGGACCTGACGGACAACGTCACGGTCATGCGGCGGGGCGAGGTGGTGGCGAACGTTCGGACGGCCGAGACCACGCGCGAACAGCTGGCCGAACTGATGGTCGGCCGCAAGGTTCTGCTGCGGGTCGAGAAGGCGCCCGCCCGGCCGGGCAAGATCCTACTGGAGGTGGACGCCCTGCGGGTGGTGGACATCCAGAACGTCGCCCGCGTGAAGGACGTGAGCTTCGTGGTCCGGGCCGGCGAAATCGTTGGCATCGCGGGTGTGTCCGGCAACGGCCAGTCCGAATTGCTGGAAGCCCTGTCGGGCATGCGTCCGGCCGCCCGGGGATCCATCCGCCTGAACGGCCGCGAACTGGCCGGCCGCGACCATCGGTTCTCGCCCCGCGAGGCTCGGTCGGCCGGTCTCGGCCACGTGCCGGAGGATCGTCAGCGCACAGGGCTGGTCACCAGCTTCACCGCCTATGAAAGCTTGATCCTGGGGTTTCACGACGACCCCGCCTACAACACCGGACCGGTCCTGAACTGGGACGCGGTGCGCCGGAGCTGCGCGGAGGAAATGCGGCGCTACGACGTGCGCCCGCCCGTGCCGCAGCTGAAGGCGGCCAACTTCTCCGGCGGGAACCAGCAGAAGATCGTGCTGGCGCGCGAGATCGAACGGAATCCCGATGTGCTGCTGGTGGGCCAGCCCACACGCGGTGTGGACATCGGCGCCATCGAGTTCATCCACCAGCGCCTCGTGCAGTTGCGCGATGCCGGCAAGGGCGTGCTTCTGGTGTCGGTTGAGCTTGACGAGATCCTGGCCCTGGCCGACCGCATCCTGGTGATGTTCGACGGTCACCTGATGGGGGAGGTTTCGGCCGAGCGTGCGGACGAGCGGCGCATCGGCCTGATGATGGCGGGTGTCGCCGAGGCGGCGGAGTAGGGGATGGCTGGGATTGGCGGTGTGGCGCGGCCGGCAGGCGGCGGATTGCCCTGGTGGGCGAGCGTGGTGGTCCTGCCGCTGTTGAACGTGGCCGCGGCGTTCCTGGTGTCGGCGCTGGTCTTCCTGGCGATCGGCGCGGATCCCCTCGACGCGCTGCGGGTGCTGGTGGCCGGCGCATTCGGCGATCCCGAGTTGCTGGGCCTGACCCTCTATTACACGACCAATTACGTCTTCACCGGCCTTGCGGTTGCGATCGCGTTCCACTGCGGCCTGTTCAACATCGGTGCGGATGGGCAGGCCTATGTGGCGGGTCTCGGCGCGGGGCTGGCGGTCCTTGCCATGAACGACTGGCCCTGGTGGCTCGCGGCACCCGTGGCGGTGGCCGCCGCGGCTGCCTGTGGCGCCGGCTGGGCCTATGGGCCGGGGTATTTGCAGGCGAAGCGGGGCAGCCACATCGTCATCACCACCATCATGTTCAACTTCATCGCCGCCGCGCTGATGAATTACATGCTGGTGGAGGTGCTGATCGAACGCGACCAGCAGATCCCGCAAAGCCGGGCCTTCGATCGCAGCACGTGGTTGCCGGCCCTGCACGACGTGCTGGCGGTGTTCGGCATCCAGACGGCCCGGTCGCCCCTGAACGTCAGCCTTCTCCTGGCGCTTGCCTGCTGCGCCGCCTTCTACGTCTTCGTATGGCACACGCGCTGGGGCTACGAAATCCGCACGGTCGGCCAGAACGAGCGCGCGGCCGTCTATGCCGGCATTTCGCCCAGCCGCAACATCATCCTGGCCATGTGCCTGTCCGGTGCCCTGGCCGGTTTCGTCGCCATCAACGAGCTGATGGGCGTGCACCACCGCATCATCATCGGTTTCACCGGTGGGGCCGGTTTCGTCGGCATCGCCGTCGCCCTGATGGGGCGCAACCATCCGGTGGGGATCGTGCTTTCGGCCCTGCTGTTCGGGGCGCTGCGCCAGGGCGGGGCCGAACTGAACTTCGAATTCCCCAACATCACGCCCGAGATGGTGGTGGTCATCCAGGGCCTGATCATCCTGTTCGCCGGGGCATTGGAGAACCTGTTCCGTCCCCAGTTGGAGGCGCTGTTCCGGCGCCGTCCGCCGGCCGTGGCCGCGTGAGGTTCCCATGGACGACACCTGGCTCGCCCTTGTTTCCGTGATCGGTTCCACGATCCGCCTGGCCACGCCACTGGTCCTGGCGGGGCTCGCGGGCCTGTATGCCGAACGGTCGGGCGTTGTGGACGTCGGGCTGGAAGGCAAGATGCTGGCCGCCGCCTTCGCCGCCGCCGCCGCCGCCTATGTCGTGCGCGACCCGTGGGTGGGCCTTGCCGCGGGCATCGGCGCGTCGGTGCTGTTCGCTCTGGTGCACGGCTATGCCTGCATCACCAAGCACGGCAATCAGGTGGTGTCCGGCATGGCCATCAACATCCTGGTGGCCGGCTTGGCGCCCACCCTGGGCTACGCCTGGTTCGGAGAGGGCGGCGACACACCCGCTCTGCCCACTGCCGGGCGCTTCGGCTCGATCAAGCTGCCGTTCCACGACGCGCTGGCCGATGTGCCGTTCCTGGGGCCGCTGTACACGCAGGCCATCAGCGGCCACAACCTGTTGGTCTATTTCACGGCCGCCGCCGTGCCGCTCACCGCCTGGGTGCTGTTCCACACCCGGTTCGGGCTGCGCCTGCGCGCGGTGGGCGAAAGCCCGAGCGCGGTGGACACGGCCGGCATATCGGTCGCCGGATTGCGCTACATGGCCATGGTGGTCTGTGGCGTCCTGTGTGGTTTGGCCGGCGCCTACCTGTCCACCGCCCAGAGTGCCGGCTTCGTGCGCGACATGACCGCCGGCAAGGGGTTCCTCGCGCTGGCCGCCCTGATCTTCGGCAAATGGCGGCCGGGGCCGACCCTGTTCGCCTGCCTGCTGTTCGCAATGACCGATGCGGTCCAGACCCGCCTGCAAGGGCAGCCGATCCCTGGCATCGGCGTGGTGCCGGTGCAGTTCATCCAGATGCTGCCCTATGTGCTGACGGTGCTGCTGCTCGCCGGTTTCGTGGGCAAGGCCACGGCACCCAAGGCCAGCGGCATTCCCTATGTGAAGGAACGATGACCCCCACCCCCGATCAGACACCGGGGCGTCAAGCGCCCGCGGACATGCCCAAGGACCTGTTCGATGCCGCGCTCGCGGCACGCAAACGGTCCTATTCCCCCTATTCCAAATTCGCCGTGGGTGCGGCGCTGCGCACCGGCAGCGGGGCGGTGGTCGCCGCCGCCAACGTGGAGAACGCCGCCTATCCGCAAAGCCAATGCGCCGAGGCCAGCGCCATCGGCCGCATGATCGCCGAAGGCCACAACCGGATCACCGGGATCGTCGTGGTCGGGGGCGAGCCCGGGGATGCCCTGATGTGCACGCCCTGCGGCGGTTGCCGCCAGCGCATCCGGGAGTTCGCGCGGCCGGACACCCCCGTTTGGGTCTGCGGGCCCGAAGGGTTGCGCCGCCGCTTCACCCTGGACGAGCTTCTGCCCTTTTCCTTCGGTCCCGACAACCTGGGCTTCTGAACCATGAAACCGGCATCCGTCTCCCCCGTGGCCATCCCCGGAACCCCTGCCGACGCCGCCGAGGCCATCGCGAAACGGCTGCCGGGCGGCGTGCGGCCGCGCGTCGCCCTGGTGCTGGGATCGGGCCTGGGGGCGCTTGCCGACCGGGTGGAGGGCGCGGTCGCCATCCCCTATGGCGAGATCCCGGGGTTCTATGCCTCGGGCGTGCACGGTCATGCCGGCCGCCTTGTGCTGGGCACGCTCGCGGGTGTGCCCGTCGCGGTGATGCAGGGCCGCAAGCACATGTACGAGGGCATGCCCTCCGACGCCGTCACGACCCCGATCCGGGCCTTGAAGCGGCTCGGGTGTGAACGGCTGGTGCTGACCTGCGCCGCCGGTTCGCTCCGCACCGAGGTCGGCCCCGGGCGGCTGATGATGGTCACCGACCACATCAACATGCAGGGGACCAGCGTCCTCGTGGGGCCGAACGACGACGAGGTGGGCCCCCGCTTCCCGCCGCTGTTGGATGCGTGGGATCCGGCGATGAACGCCCGCCTGCGCGAGGCCGCGCAGGCGACCGGCATCGACTTGGCCGAAGGCGTCTACGCCGCTTGGCTCGGCCCCGCCTTCGAAACCCCGGCCGAGGTCCGCATGCTGAAGATGCTGGGCGGGGATGCCGTGGGCATGTCCATGGTTCAGGAATGCATCGCGGCGCGGCACTGCGGGCTGACCGTGTGCGGCGTGGCCGCCATCACCAACCTGGGGGTCGGCCTGTCGCCCGATCCCGTGGACCACGCCCAGACCCTGCGCGGTGCCGCCCTGGCCGCCGCCGACCTGGAGCGCCTGATCATCGCCTTCCTGGAGCGCGTGCAATGACCGAAGCCGCCGACGTCGCCCGCCGTGCCCTGGGTCTGCTGGACCTGACCAGCCTCGAGGACACCGACACCGAGGAGCGGATCCGGGCGCTTTGTGCCCGTGCCGTCACCCCGGTGGGGCGGGTCGCCGCAGTCTGCGTCTATCCCCGCTTCGTGGCCCTGTCCAAGGCCGCCCTGGCCGGAACCGGCGTCCGGGTGGCGACGGTGGTGAATTTCCCCGAAGGCGGGGAAAGCGCGGCCGCCGCCGCGGACGAGACCCGCGACGCCGTTGCCGCCGGCGCGGACGAGATCGATGCCGTGCTGCCCTACCAAGCGTTCAAGGCCGGCAACCGCGCGGCGGCCGAGGCGGTGCTGCGGGCCGTGCGTACGGCATGTGGGGACAAGACGCTCAAGGTCATCCTGGAGACCGGTCAGCTCGGCGACGAGGCGTCGATGCGGGCGGCGTCCGAGCTGGCGGCCGACTGCGGCGCCGATTTCCTGAAAACCTCCACCGGCAAGACCAAGCCGGCCGCCACGCCGGAGGCGGCCCGCGTGATGCTGGGCGTGATCCGCGCGCGCGGCGGGCGCATCGGCTTCAAGGCTGCGGGCGGCATCCGCGACACCGCCACGGCCGCGGCGTATCTGGCGCTGGCCGATGCCGCCCTTGGCGCCGGCTGGGCCACGCCCGCCAACTTCCGTTTCGGCGCGTCCGGCCTGCTGGATGCCCTGCTGGCGGATCTGGGGATTGGCCAAGGCGGCCCCGCCACCAGCTACTGACCCGGCCAAGCAACGGTCCGGCGGCCCCGGCCGCATCCAACCATCCGACAGATCGAGTTCAGACGAGCGGAAACTGCCCATGCTGCCCCAGGAGATCATCCGCAAGAAGCGTGACGGCGGCACGCTGGCCCCGGCCGAGATCGAGGCCTATGTGCGCGGCGTCACGGACGGCACGGTCACCGAGGGGCAGATCGCCGCCTTCTCCATGGCCGTGTTCTTCCGCGGCCTGTCGCTGGACGAACGCGTGGCCCTGACCCGCGCCATGATGGCGTCGGGCCGGGTCATCGACTGGAAGGCGCAGGATCTGCCGGGCCCCGCACTGGACAAGCATTCCACCGGCGGCGTCGGCGACAAGGTCAGCCTAATCCTGGCGCCCATCGTCGCCGCGTGCGGCGGCTATGTGCCCATGATTTCGGGCCGCGGGCTGGGCCACACCGGCGGCACGCTGGACAAGATGGAGGCCATCCCGGGCTATACCGCGAAGCCCGACGCCGCGCTGTTCGCCCGGGTCGTCCGGGATGCCGGTTGCGCGATCATCGGCCAGACCGCCGATCTGGCGCCGGCCGATGGCCGCATCTACGCGGTTCGGGACGTGACCGCGACCGTCGAGTCCATCGACCTCATCACCGCGTCCATCCTGTCGAAGAAGTTGGCCGCCGGCCTGGACGCCCTGGTTCTGGACGTGAAGTTCGGGACCGGCGCGTTCATGCAGGCCTACGGGGATGCGAAGGCGCTGGCGGAAAGCCTGGTGACCGTCGCCAACGGCGCCGGAATGCGGACCACGGCGCTGCTCACCGACATGAACGAATGCCTGGGCCGCACCGCCGGCAATGCGGTCGAGGTCCGGGAGTCCCTGGACCTTCTGTGCGGGCGTCCGGCGGATGCGCGCCTGCGCGAGGTGACGGTGGCGCTTGCGGCCGAGATGCTGGTCCTGGGCGGACTTGCCCCCGATACCGCGGCGGCAACCGCCATGGCCAACGGCGCGCTGGACAGCGGCCGGGCGGCCGAGCGCTTCGCCCGCATGGTGGCGCAGTTGGGCGGACCCAAGGATTTCATCGAGGTTCCGCAGACGTATCTGGCGGAAGCGCCGGTGGTGCGCGAGGTGCGCACCACCGCGGACGGGGTGGTGACCGCGGTGGACACCCGTGCCCTCGGCCTTGCCGTGGTCGCGCTGGGCGGCGGCCGCACCCGGCCCCAGGATCCGGTGGATCCCGCGGTGGGGCTGGTGGATGTGGCGGGACGGGGCGAGGCCGTGGGGCCGGGCGGTCGGCCGCTGGCGATCGTCCACGCCCGCGACGAGGACGCGGCCGAGCGGGCGGCGCAGGCCGTCCGCGCCGCGGTCACGGTTGCCCCGCAAGCTGTGGCCAGGGGGCCGCTGGTCGCCGAGCGGATCGGCTGACCCGCGTATGGTCTCGACCACGGCCGACATCGCCACGGACAACCGCACCCGGATCCGCCACGGCATTTTCTGCATTGTCGTGGCGGTTTCGACCTTCGCCACGATGGACGTTCTGATCAAGCTGCTGGGGGCGGGCTACAGCCCCTGGCAGATCCACTTCGTCCGTGTCCTGTTCGCTTGGCTGCCGTTCCTGTACGTGCTTCGGCGCGACGGCGGCCTGCCTGCGTTGCGCACCGGGCGCATCGGTCTTCATCTGGTCCGTGCCGTTATCGGTATGCTGACCTTCGTCAGCTACGCATACGCGTTCCAGATCCTGCCGCTGGTCGATGTGTACGCGATCAGCTTCGCATCGCCCCTGCTGATGACCCTGCTCGCCGTGCCGATGCTGGGCGAAGCGTTCGGGTGGCGCCGCGGTGTCGCGATTTGCGTGGGGTTTCTGGGGGTTCTGGTGGTCCTGCGCCCCACAACCGGTACCCTGACCGGGCCGATGATGGTGCCGCTTGCCGGGACGTTGCTCTATTGCCTGTCCATGATCCTGGGGCGGTTGTTGTCCCGCACCGACACCAACGCCGCCATCCTGTTCTACTTGAATGTGGTCGGCCTGATCACCTCGTCCACCGCGATGCTGTTCATCGGCCAGTGGCCGGTCGAACCGTCGGACTGGGTCCTGTTCGCGGGCATTGGGCTGTTGGGCAGCGTGGCGCAAATCCTTCAGCTCCAAGCCTTCCGGTTGGCCCCCCCGTCGGTGGTGAGCCCGTTCCAGTACCTGGCGATCCTCTGGGGGTTGGGGTTCGGCTGGTTCCTGTTCGGCGAATGGCCGGACGGCTGGAGCCTTTTCGGGTCCGTCATCATTGTGGCGAGTGGCCTGTATATCCTGTGGCGCGAGGCGATGGTGCGCGGATCGCGCCGTCCCGTTGCGGAAGCCAAGCCGAGGCCGGAGACATGAGCATGCCCTGGGACGGGATCCCCAAGGCCGAACTCCACGTCCATCTGGAGGGCACGGCCGGACCCGATCTGGTGCGGCGGTTGGCGGCCCGGCACGGCGTGCGCCTGCCGGACGAGCTGTTCACCGACGCGGGTGCCTTCCACTGGACCGACTTCCGCCATTTCCTGCGCGCCTACGACATGGCCGCCGGGGTGGTGCGGACGGCCGAGGACTACCGCGACGTCACCCGCGACTATCTTCTGCGCTGTGCCGCCGAGGGGGCGATCTATGTCGAGGTCATGGCCTCGCCGGACCACGCGGCGGCGGCGGGGCTGGATTTGGCGGGCATGGTGGACGGCGTGGCGGCCGGCATCGGCGAGGCCAGGGCCGCGTCGGGCATCGAGGCGCGGGTGATCCTGGTCTGCCTGCGGCACGGCGGCCCGGACCGGGCGCTTGCGGTGGCACGTGCCGCGGCCCGGTGCCGGCATCCGCTGGTCACCGGCTTCGGCATGGCCGGCGACGAGGCGGTCGGGCATCCCCGCGAATTCGCGCCCGCGTTCCGTACCGCCGCGGAGGCGGGGCTCGGCTGCACGGTCCATGCGGGGGAAGCCTGCGGGGCGGACAGCGTGCGTGCGGCGCTCGCCGAACTTCCCGTGGGACGACTGGGCCACGGCGTGCGTGCGGCCGAGGATCCCGCCCTCGTGGACATGCTGGCGGCCCGGGGCACGGTGCTGGAGGTTTGCCCCACCAGCAATGTCGCGACCCTCGTCTACCCGGACTATGCCGCCCACCCCCTTCGCCGGTTGAAGGATGCGGGCGTGCCGGTGACGCTGAACAGCGACGACCCGCCATACTTCGGCACCACCATCGGCCGCGAATACGCCGTTGCCGCAACGCGGTTCGGGTTCACCCCGGACGAGTTGCGCGCCGCGACCCGGACGGCTGTCGAAGCTGCGTTCGTGGATGAGCCGACCCGGGCGGCGCTGCTGACGAGGGTCGCTGCCTGACCGTTTGGCGTGCCGCTTCGTGGCCATGACAAGGCGAGATTGCAGCGTTGCTGTGATGTTCGCCCCTCCGGCGCCTACTCCCCTTGCGCCCTTTGGCCCTCGTGGTTAGCTTGCCCGCCGCTTTAAGCCCCTGTCCGAGGACTTGATCCGTGAAGTTCGCCGTCCCCCTGATCGCGGCCGCGGTCGGCCTTGCCGCCGGCACCGCGCAGGCGCAGACCCGTCCCCAGGCCATCACCCTGAACCCGCAGGGGGATTGGCAAGTCCGCGCCTTCGGCAATCAGCAAGGCCAATTCGCCCACTGCGCGGCCCAGGTGCAGACGGACAACAATGCCGCCATCATGGTTCAGCGGCGCGCCGACAACGAGACGGTGCTGATCCTGCAGGCCCAGGGCGGCGGTTTCCCCACCGAAGGCCAGATCCAGGCCAAGGTCGATGTCGACGGCAAAACCACCAAACAGCTCCGCGCGGTGGCCCCCCAGCCGGCGGCTCTGCTGATCGGCGGTGTGGACAACGAGTTGCTGGAAGCCATGCGGCGCGGCAACCGCCTGAACATCGAGGTCGGCGGCAAGAGCTACGGCCTGGCCCTGAAGGGAACGGGCAAGGCCATCGGCGACCTGCGGAGCTGCGTCGAGACCCAGGGGCGCAGCCTGCAGCAGGCCCAGGCCGGGCAGCCGGCGGGCCAGCAGGGCGGCCAGCCTCAGCAGCCGGCGCAGCCCCAGCGCCCGCCCATCGCCGCCACGCGGCCGGTGACGATCCTTCCGCCGGGGCTGATCGACGTGCTGATCGAGGCCGGTCTGCAGAACGGCGTGCCCCTGCCCATGGATGGCGTGCCGCGCCAGCAGCGGCCGGGCGACTATGCTTGGCAGCTCGGCCCGGTGGTCGGCGCGATCGTCGAGGTGCCGATCCCGCCCGAGAGCAACTTCGAAGCCGCCGGGCAGAAGATGATGGACGACTTGAAGAGCGGCTGCACGGCCGACTTCAAGCCGGAGCTGGCGGCCACCGAGACCGTCGGTCCGCTGCAGCTTCGCACGGGCAAGTTCACCTGCGCGACGGCCGGCGGCCCGATCCACTCGTCGCTGCTGTTCTATGTGACGCCCGAGCGGATTCTGACCCGCATCATGCACTATGTGCCGGTGGGTGAGGCGGCGCAGGCCGACCGTGCCCGCGATGCCGTCACCAAGGTGATCCGCGAGCGTGCGGTCGCCTTCAACACGGCCCCCCAGGGCGGTCAAGCACCGGCGTCCGGTCAGGCTCCTGCGGCCCAACCCCCCGCCCAAGGGCAGGCCCCTGCGCAGGGGCAGCCGCCGAAGCGCTGACGGCCGCTGCCGATCCGGGAAACAAAGGCCGGGCCGCGTGCCCGGCCTTTGTCGTTTCGGGATGGGTTTTCCGCGGTTCGCTGGTGTTTTGGTGACACCGACTTTGGTTCACAATTTTGGTGTCACCAATTGGGAACACCAAAATTGGTGACACCGTTGCACGCACGTCCAAAGGCTAGGGATGGTGCCGTGCTCCAGGGACCCCGCATCTACAACCTGTTCCCGACGCTCGCCGGACCCATTGAGGGCTGGGGGCATCATCTCGACCGTGTCCAGGCCATGGGTTTCGACTGGGTCTGGCTCAATCCCGTGCACACGCCGGGTGCGTCGGGCAGCCTGTACGCCATTGCCGACCTGTGGCATCTGAACCCGGCACTGCGCAACGGTGCGGACGCCGACGACCAGCGGCTTCTGGCCGGCTTCGTCGAGGACGCCCACGGCCGCGGCCTGAAGGTCATGCTGGACCTGGTGGTCCGCTACACGGCCCGCGATGCGCGGCTGGTCACCGAGCACCCGGACTGGTTCCGGCGTGACGCCAACGGCGAACTGCACGTGCCCCGCGCGGCCGATGGGTTCACCCTGTGGCACGATCTGGCCGAGGTGGACTGGCGCCGGCCCGAGATCGCTGCCGCCGCGGCCGCGGAGTGGCGCGAATGGGTCTCGGCCATGGTGCGCCTGGGTGTGGACGGATTCCGGTGCGTGTCGACCACCGGCGTGCCGGCCGCGGTGTGGAGCGAGCTTGTTGCCGCCGGCCGGTCGGTGCGGCCGGATCTGGTGTTCGTGGCCGATGTGCTGGGCGCGCCGGTGGAGCAGGTGCGGGCGCTGAAGGGCGTCGGCTTCGACTACCTGTTCTCCAGCGCCAAATGGTGGGACCTGCGCTCGGAATGGTATTTGGAGCAGCAGCGGGCCCTGCGCGATGTGGCGCCGACCATCGCGTTCCCGGAAAGCCACGATACCCGGCGGGTGGCGGCCGAGGCGGGCACCGACGACCCCGAACAGTTGGCCATGCGGCTGCGGTTCGCCTACATGGCGGCGGCGACCGTCGGCACCGGCGTGATGGTCCCGATCGGTTTCGAATACGGCTTCGCCAAGCGCCTGGATCCGGCCGCCACCCGGCCCGAGGACTGGGAGGAGCCAAGGGTCGACCTGACCGGCTTCATCGCCGCGGCGAACGCCATGAAGGCCGCGGCGCCGGCCCTGAACGTCGAGGTGCCGTTGCACCGGGCAACCGCCCCGCAGAACCCGCTGGTCGGGCTGGTGCGGGCGGACGGCGCCGACATGGGCGCGGTGGCGCTGCTGAACCCCGATCCCGCGGCACCCCACGCCATTGATCCCGGCCCCATCCTGTTCGAGACCGGCGGCCGTTTCGACCGGCTGGAGGAGGTGACCCCCGGCGCGGCGCCCGGCGATGGAATCCTCGTCCCCGGGCGGCCGGTCGAATTGAAACCGTTGGAGGTGCGGGTGTTCCGCGGCCTGTCCGGCGGTGCGCGGTCCGCCGCCGATCCGGAAGGGTCGCGCCAGCGGCTCGCCCGCTTGGCGGGCGAACGCGTCGCCATCGAGGGCGTGTCGCCGGAGATCGACGGTGGCCGCTTCCCCGTCAAGCGGGCGGTCGGCGACGTGCTGGAGGTGTCGGCCGACATCTTCGGCGACGGCCACGACAAGATCGCCGCGCGCCTCTTGTGGCGCGAGGCCGACCGCAACGAATGGCACGCGGCCCCCATGGAGTTCCTGGGGAACGACCGGTGGGTCGGTCGTGTGCCGCTGACCCGCAACACCCGCTATCTCTACACCATCGAGGCCTGGCGCGACCCCTATGCGACCTGGCGCAACGAGGTGGTCAAGAAGCGCGACGCCGGGCAGCCGGTCCGCCTGGAGATCATCGAGGGCCGTCGGCTCCTGGACCGGATGGAGGGGGGCACGGACCCGCGGATGCGCGAACTGGCCGCCCAGGTGGACGCCGCCCCGGACGAGACCGCCAGGCTGGAACTGCTGCTCGGCCCGGATGTCCAGGCCCTGATGACCGAGAGCGGTCCGCGCGACAATGTCAGCCGCTACGGGCGCGAGCTGGAAGTGGTGGTCGATCGGACCGCGGCCCGGTTCTCGGCCTGGTACGAGATGTTCCCCCGGTCCGCCGGCCCCGGCCTGCGGCACGGCACCTTCGACGACGTGATCAAACACCTGCCCTATGTCCGGGACATGGGGTTCGACGTGCTGTACTTCCCGCCCATCCATCCCATCGGCACGACCAAGCGCAAGGGCCGCAACAATGCGCTGGTCGCCCAGCCCGGCGAGCCTGGAAGCCCCTATGCGATCGGCTCGCCCGAGGGTGGGCACGACGCCGTGCATCCCGAACTCGGGACATTGGAGGACTTCCGGCGGCTGGTGAAGGCGGCCGAGGCGGAAGGCCTGGAGATCGCCATCGATTTCGCCATCCAGTGTTCGCCCGACCATCCCTGGATCCAGGAGCACCCGGAGTGGTTCGAGTGGCGGCCCGACGGGTCCATCCGGCACGCCGAGAACCCGCCCAAGAAGTACGAGGACATCGTCAACGTCCACTTCTACGACGCGGCCCTGCCATCGGTCTGGTACGCGCTTCGGGACGTCGTGCTGTTCTGGGCGCAGCAGGGGGTCCGGATCTTCCGGGTGGACAACCCGCACACCAAGCCGCTCCCGTTCTGGGAGTGGATGATCCGCGAGGTGCAGACCCGGTACCCCGACACGATCTTCCTGTCCGAGGCGTTCACCCGGCCCAGGCTCATGTACCGGCTGGCAAAGCTGGGCTTCACGCAGAGCTATTCGTACTTCACCTGGCGCAACCGCAAACAGGAACTGGTCGACTACCTGACCGAGTTGACCCAGGACCCCCCCAAGGATTTCTACCGCCCGAACTTCTTCGTCAACACGCCCGACATCAACCCGCCTTATCTGCAGACGGGCGGCCGGGCGGCGCATCAGGTGCGCGTGGTCCTGGCGGGTACCCTGTCGGGGGTCTACGGCGTCTACAGCGGCTTCGAGCTGTGCGAGGCCACGCCCGTTCCCGGCAAGGAGGAATACCTCAATGCCGAGAAGTACGAGATCAAGGACTGGGATTTCGACCGACCCGGCAACATCCGCGACTACATCACGCGTCTGAACCGGATCCGGCGTGACAATCCCGCACTGCACGCCATGGCGCCCCTGGCCTTCATGCCGGCGCACGACGACAACGTGCTGTTCTATGGCAAGGCCACGCCCAGCGGCGACAACTGCATCCTGGTTCTGGTGAACCTGGATCCACACCAGGCGCACGGCTGCTGGATCGAGATGCAGCTCGAACGGCTGGGCTTGCCCGGCGACGGTGCCTACCGGATCGAGGAGCTGTTCTCGGGCGACCGCTTCACGTGGCACGGCCGGCACCACCACGTCCATCTGGACCCGAACTGGAACCCCTGCATGATCCTGCGCGTGACGCCGGGATAGGCGCGCGTTCGAGCCTGTTGCCCGAAGGTGCCGCGGCAAACGGCCTCCGGAGATCCGTCCGGGGGCCGTTTGCGGCCGGCCCCGCCGGAAATCACCCGGCCGCTTCAACTCCGTGCGGATCGGTCGGCAACCCCTCGCGGCTTCCACGTGTTCTCGGTGGTGCCTCTTCCCGCCGATCCTCCGCTGCCGAAGCCCAGGACACATGATCGACCGGTCCGACCGTCATTGGTACCTCGACGCCGTTGTCTACCAGCTCCACGTCAAGGCGTACGCCGACAGCAACGACGATGGCATCGGCGACTTCCGGGGCCTGACCGAAAAGCTCGACTACATCCAGAGCCTCGGCGTCACGGCCGTCTGGCTGCTGCCCTTCTATCCCTCGCCGCTGCGCGACGACGGGTACGACATCGCCGACTACCGGGCCGTCAACCCGATGTACGGCAACATGAAGGATTTCCGTGTTTTCGTGCGGGCCTGCCACGACCGCGGCCTGCGGGTCATCACCGAGCTGGTGGTCAACCACACCTCCGACCAGCACCCCTGGTTCCAGCGTGCGCGCAGGGCCCGGCCCGGTTCGGCCGCCCGGAACTACTATGTCTGGTCGGACACGGACCAGAAGTACCAGGGCACGCGGATCATCTTCTGCGACACCGAAAAGTCGAACTGGACCTGGGATCCGGTGGCCGGAGCCTATTTCTGGCACCGCTTCTACAGCCACCAGCCCGACCTGAACTTCGACAATCCGGCCGTCCTGCGCGCCGTTTTGAACACCATGCGGTTCTGGCTGGACGAGGGGGTGGACGGGTTGCGCCTGGACGCCGTCCCCTACCTGGTCGAGCGCGAGGGCACCAACAACGAGAACCTGCCCGAGACCCATGACGTCCTGAAGAAGATCCGCGCCGAGCTGGATGCCAACTACGAGGACCGCATGCTCCTGGCCGAGGCCAACCAGTGGCCCGAGGACGTGCGCCCGTATTTCGGCGACGGCGACGAGTGCCACATGAACTTCCACTTCCCCCTGATGCCGCGCATGTACATGGCGCTGGCCCAGGAGGACCGGCACCCGATCACCGACATCATGCGCCAGACGCCGGAGATCCCGCCGGGGTGCCAGTGGGCGATCTTCCTGCGCAACCACGACGAGCTGACGCTCGAAATGGTGACCGACCGCGAGCGCGACAGCCTGTGGAACTTCTATGCCGCCGACAAGCGGATGCGGATCAACATGGGCATCCGCCGGCGTCTGGCGCCGCTGCTGGAGAACGACCGGCGGCGCGTGGAGCTGTTGAACAGCCTGCTGTTCTCCATGCCGGGAACGCCCATCGTCTACTACGGCGACGAGATCGGCATGGGTGACAACATCTACCTGGGCGACCGCGACGGGGTGCGCACGCCCATGCAGTGGTCCCCCGACCGCAACGGCGGCTTTTCACGCGCCGATCCGGCGCGGCTGTACCTGCCGGCGATCCAGGACCCGATCTACGGTTTCCAGGCCGTGAACGTTGAGGCGCAGACCCGTGCACCGGCATCCCTGTTGAACTGGATGAAGCGGATCATCACCGTCCGCCAGCAGCACAAGGCATTCGGGCGCGGCACGCTGCGGTTCCTGTATCCCGGCAACCGCAAGATCCTGGCCTACCTGCGCGAATACCGGCACCCGGACGGGACCGAGGAGACGATCCTTTGCGTCGCCAACCTGTCCCGGTCGTCGCAGGCGGTCGAGCTGGATCTCAAGCAGTTCAAGGGAACGACCCCCGTCGAACTGATCGGGCGCACCACGTTCCCGCCCATCGGCGACCTGACCTACCTGCTCACGCTGCCCGGCTACGCCTTCTACTGGTTCGAGCTGTCGAAGGTGGCCGCACTGCCCACATGGCACCAACCGCTACCGGAACCCATGCCCGAGCTGTTCACCCTGGTGCTGTCCGCCGGGTGGCGGTCCCTGGTCGACGCCCGTGCGGGCCGCGATCTTGCCGACCTGCTGCCCACCTTCATGCCCAAGCAGCGCTGGTTCGCCGCCAAGGACCGGCAGATCTCGGCTGTCCGCCTGGTTGCGGGCGGTGCCCTGCCGGGGGGCGGGGAAGGCTGGTTCCTGGGGCTGTTCGATGTGGACTTCACCGATGGCGGCCCGTCCCAGCGCTATCTGCTGCCGCTGGCGGTGTCGTGGGAGCCGGACGCCGGCAACATGGGCTGGCCGCTTCTGCCCTACACGGTGGCCAGGGCCCGTCGTGGCCCGAAGGTGGGCGCGGTCTACGATGCCATGGCGGACGCCACATTCCCGCTGGACACGTTGCGCGCGATCCGCGAGGAGCAGACGCATTCCATCGAGGGCGGCCGCATCGTCTGCCGGGCCAGCGGCGACCGCTCGCTGCTGCACCTTGAACCGGACGCCGAGGCGGTCCGGCCGAGCGGCGAGCAATCCAACAGCTCGATCATCCTCGGCAGCAAGGTCATGCTGAAGGCGTACCGGCGCCTGGTGCCGGGCGTGCACCCCGAGGTCGAGGTCGGCCGCTTCCTGACCGAAGTCGCACGCTATCCCAACACGCCGTCGCTTCTGGGCGCGGTCGAGCACGTCACCGAGGACGGCACCGTGACGGCGCTGGCGGTCGCCCAGGAGTTCGTCCGAAACCAGGGTGACGGCTGGGCTTTCACCTTGGGCTATCTGGAGCGCGAGTTGGAGGAGATGGCGCTGGGCGTGCAGAGCCCCGGCGATGGCGCCCACCAGGAGGATGACCACGGTATCTACGTGACCCTGGCCGACCGGCTGGGCCAGCGCATCGCCGAACTGCATGCCGCCTTCGCCACGCCCACCAACGATGGCGCATTCGCGCCCGAGCGGGTATCGCAGCAGGACCTGAATGCATGGATCGAGGGGACGCGCACCCAGGTGCGGGAGGCCTTCGATGTGCTGGCCCGGGCCAACGGCGACCTGTCCCCCGCCGTCCGCGAGGACGTCCATGCGCTGGCGCGCCGCCGGGACGAGGCGCTGGGCCTGGTCGATGGCTTGGCGAACGGGAACGGGATCGGGTCGCTGTCCAAGACCCGCATCCACGGTGATCTGCACCTGGGCCAGATCCTGCGGGTCGGGGACGACTTCTACGTGATCGACTTCGAGGGCGAGCCGCGCAAGTCGCCCGAAGAGCGCCGTGCCAAGCAATGCCCCCTACGCGACGTGGCCGGCATGGTGCGGTCGTTCGACTATGCCGCCTGGGCGGCGCTGTTCAAGTTGGCCGAGCACGGCATGGAACGCACCGCCGCGCTCGAGGTCCATGCGATGGAGTGGAAGCGCCAAGCCACCGCCGCCTTCCTGGACGCCTACCGCCGCACGATCCAGGGGGTGCCGAGCCATCCCGATAATCCAGAAGTGGCAGATCGGCTGCTGGACCTGTTCCTGTTGGAAAAGGCCTGCTACGAAATCGTGTACGAGGCGACGAACCGGCCAAGCTGGCTCTGCATTCCCGTGAAGGGCGTTTCCGCCCTTCTCGACAGTCGAATCTCCGTCACCTAAGGGTTGCCCCATGCCGGATGATGCCCGCACGCCCCCGCAGACCAACGCCGGGACGAAATCCCGGCCCATGGCCGAGACCGATAATATGCAAGCGCCGACCGAACCCGCCCACTGGCTGGCCATCCAGGCGCTGGTCCGGGCCGAGAATGGCGACCCCTTCGCCATCCTGGGACCGCACATGGAAGGCGGCCGCCTGTCCGTGCGCGCGTGCCTTCCCGGGGCCAGCCGGGTGGCGGTGGTCGATGCCGACACCGGCGGCGAGGTCGGGGTGATGGCGCGCATCCACGAGGACGGGGTTTTCGCCCTGGCCATCGACGGACGCGACCGCTCCTTCCGTTACCGGCTGCGGGTGGATTGGGCGGCGGGTGGCCGGAGCGAGTTCGACGACGCCTACCGGTTCCCACCGGTCCTGGGCGACTTGGACATGCACCTGCTGGCCGAGGGCACCCACCTGCGCAACTATGAGCGATTGGGTGCCCATGTCCGCGAGATCGACGGCGTGGCCGGCACCGCCTTCGCCGTTTGGGCCCCCAATGCCCGCCGCGTCAGTGTTCTCGGCGACTTCTCGGGCTGGGATGGACGCCGCCTGCCCATGCGCAAGCGGCACGAGGCCGGTGTCTGGGAATTGTTCGTCCCAGGCGTGGCCCCCGGCAACGCCTACAAGTACGAGATCCTGGGAGAGGCGGGGAACCTGCTGCCCCTGAAGGCCGACCCCTTCGCATTCCAAGCCGAATTCCCGCCAAGGACCGCGTCCGTCGTAACGCGCCCCTCCGAACACCGCTGGGCCGACGAGGGGTGGCGCCATCGTCAGGCTTTGGCCGACCACCGCGCCGAGCCGGTCTCGATCTACGAGGTTCACCTGCCGTCCTGGCGCCGGGCCGAGGGCAACCGTTACCTGAGCTACCGTGAATTGGCGGACCAGCTCGTGGCCTATGCCAAGGACATGGGCTTTACGCATCTGGAACTGCTGCCCATCACCGAATACCCGTTCGATGGATCCTGGGGCTACCAGCCGGTCGGCATGTATGCGCCCACCAGCCGCATGGGTGAGCCCGATGATCTGCGTGCCTTCGTGGACCGCTGCCACGAGGCCGGCATCGGAGTGCTGATGGATTGGGTGCCGGGCCATTTCCCGACCGATCCCCATGGCCTCGGCCTGTTCGACGGCACGCACCTGTACGAGCACGCCGATCCGCGTCAGGGTTTCCACCAGGATTGGAACACCCTGATCTACAACTACGGCCGGCGCGAGGTGCAGAACTTCCTTTTGGGAAGTGCCCTGTACTGGCTGGATCAGTTCCACTTCGACGGGCTGCGCGTGGATGCGGTCGCGTCCATGCTCTATCTCGACTACAGCCGTAAGGCCGGCGAGTGGGTCCCCAACCGCTACGGCGGGAACGAAAACCTGGAGGCGATCGACTTCCTGCGCCGGATGAACGAGCTGTGCTACGGCCAGCACCCCGGCACCATGACCATGGCGGAGGAGTCCACCGCCTGGCCGGGCGTGTCCCGGCCCGTGTACCTGGGCGGCCTGGGCTTCGGCTTCAAATGGAACATGGGTTGGATGCACGACACCTTGCTTTACATGAGCAAGGATCCCATCCATCGCCGCTACCATCACCACAACCTGACCTTCGGGCTGATCTACGCCTTCTCGGAAAACTTCGTGCTGCCGCTGAGCCACGACGAGGTGGTGCACGGGAAAGGGTCGCTGGTCGGCAAGATGCCGGGCGACCGTTGGCAGAAGTTCGCCAATCTGCGGGCCTACTACGGTTTCATGTGGACCCATCCCGGCAAGAAGCTGCTGTTCATGGGCGGCGAATTCGCCCAGGAGCGGGAGTGGAACCACGACCAGGGCCTCGACTGGCACCTGCTGGACGATCCGCTCCACAAGGGCATGCAGACCCTCGTGCGTGACCTGAACCACCTGTACCGTGGGTTGCCCGCCCTGCATGAGCTGGATTGCGATCCGGCCGGCTTCGAATGGATCGAGGCCAACGACAGCGACAACTCGGTCCTGGCCTATCTGCGGCGTGGCCGGAACGGGAAGGGCTTGGCGGTGGTGGTGTGCAATTTCACCCCCATCCCGCGGATCGACTACCGTCTGGGTGTGCCGGAGGCCGGCCGCTATGTGGAGCGTCTGAACACCGATGCCGGCCTGTATGGCGGATCGGACGTGGGCAATGCCGGCGGGGTCGTGGCCGAGCCGGCGGAATGCCACGGGCGGCCGCATTCCCTGCGGATCACCTTGCCGCCGCTCGGCACCCTGGTGTTCGAGCATGTGACGGAATAGGGCAGGGGGGAGGACGGGACTGGATATGGTGTCCGGCGCGCTGTTCCTCGGCTTCACCGTGCGATTGGTGCTGACCGGGCGACCGGCCGCCTGACCGCTTGGCGGTCGCCCGCGGACTGGTCCCGGGGCGTTGGCCGTCCTATCTTCGGAGCCAGCAACGCCCCGTCTTGGAACGCCACCCGTGCCGATCGATCCCGATCTCTTCCGGCTCTATCTGGTCGCCGTGGGCATCCTGGTCCTGATGCCGGGGCCGGACTCCCTTCTGGTGCTGACCCGCAGCATCGTCGATGGGCGCCGGGCCGGGGTCATGGCGGCCACGGGCATTACGCTGGGCAACCTGATCCATACGATTGCGGCCGCGGCCGGTGTTTCGGCGCTGGTGGTCGCGTCCCCCATTCTGTTCGACATCCTGCGCTATGCCGGGACCGCCTATCTGGCCTGGATCGGCGTCCAGGCATTGGCGGCGGCGTGGAACGGGTGGCGGGGACGTGCGTCGGCGCCGCCGGAAACGGCGGACCGGCGGCAGGCCGGTGTGTTCGGCCAGGGGCTCCTCACCAACCTGCTGAATGCGAAAGTCATACTGTTCTACCTGGCCTTCGTGCCCCAGTTCGTGGCGCCCGCGCTGGGGGACGTGCCGTTGCAGATCCTTCTGCTGGGCGTGGTCCTGGCCATCGGGGGCTTCGGGTACCTATTGGTGCTGACGGTCCTGGCGTCGGGGGCGGCGCAACGGGCGTTGCGGTCCCCGGCGGTGCGGACGTGCCTGGACGCGGTGTCCGGCGTGCTGTTCCTCGGCTTCGCCGTGCGGCTGGTGCTGACCGAGCGTCGGTTCGCTTGACCTCCGGCCTCCCTGCCATGAGCGGCCCCGCCACCCTCCGCCGGCGCGTCCTGCCCGGCCGCCCGTATCCGCTCGGCGCCACCTGGGACGGGAAGGGTGTCAACTTCGCCCTGTTCTCGGCCAACGCCACCAAGGTCGAATTGTGCCTGTTCGACCCTTCGGGCGAGCAGGAGGTGGAGCGGGTCGCGCTGCCCGAGTTCACCGACGAGGTCTGGCACGGGTACCTGGCCGATGTGCAGCCCGGCCAGCTCTATGGTTATCGGGTGCACGGACCGTATGAGCCCGCGGCCGGGCACCGCTTCAATCCCAACAAGCTGTTGATCGACCCCTATGCCCGCGCGCTCCAGGGCGAGGTGCGCTGGACCGACGCCCACTACGGCTATCAGGTCGGTGCGGCACGCAAGGACCTGACCTTCGACCGGCGCAACAATGCCCGCTACATGCCGAAATGCGTGGTCGCGGGCGGCGCCGGCCAAGCTGCGCCGGTCCGGCGGCCCGGAACGCCCTGGGCCGACACCGTGGTGTACGAGGCGAACCTCCGCGGTTACACGATCCTCCACGACCGGGTTCCCGAGCGGTTGCGCGGCACGTGCGCGGGCTTCGCATCGGATGCCGTCATCGACCATCTGCGCGACTTGGGGATCACGGCGGTCGAGCTTCTACCTTGCCATGCCTTCACGCATGAGCCGCATCTTGTGGCCAAGGGGCTGCGCAACTTCTGGGGCTACAACACGACCGCCTTCTTCGCTCCCGAGCCGCGCTACCTGTCGAACGGTGAGCCTTCGGAATTCCGGGCCATGGTGGACCGTCTGCACGATGCCGGGATCGAGGTGATCCTGGACGTCGTCTACAACCACACGGCCGATGGCGACCACCTCGGTCCCACCCTGTCCTTCAAGGGCATCGACAACGCCAGCTACTACCGGCTCGTCCCCGGCGAGCCCCGCCACTACATCAACGACACCGGCACCGGGAACACCCTGAACCTCTCCCACCCGCGCGTCCTGCAGATGGTCATGGACAGCCTGCGCTACTGGGTGGAGGAGATGCATGTCGACGGCTTCCGCTTCGACCTCGCCACCGCCCTGGCGCGTGAGGCCGACGGCTTCGATCCCGGCTCCGGTTTCCTCGACGCCGTACGGCAGGACCCGGTTCTGAGCCGGGTGAAGCTGATCGCCGAGCCCTGGGACGTCGGCCCGGGCGGCTACCAGGTGGGTCGGTTCCCACCGGGGTGGGCGGAGTGGAACGACAAGTTCCGCGACACCGTGCGCGCCTACTGGCGGGGCGACGAGGGCAAGCTGCCGGAGCTGGCCACGCGGCTGACCGGGTCGGCCGACCTGTTCGACCGGCGCGGGCGCAAGCCGTGGGCGAGCGTGAACTTCGTGACCGCGCACGACGGCTTCACGCTGCACGACCTGGTCTCGTACGACGACAAGCACAACGAGGCGAACGGCGAGGGCAACCGGGACGGCCACAGCCACAACCTGTCTTGGAACCACGGCGTGGAGGGGCCGACCGGCGACCCGG